>JAEZXS010000321.1 GCA_023442755.1 Pseudomonadota bacterium
GGTTTGTTCGCATCCGTATCGTTTTGGACCTCGATGTCGTAAGTTCCGGGCATGAGCTGGAAAACCGCGCCCTCATCTCGGGTCATAGCGCGGGTAACCTGCTTTCTTTCGGAATCCTGGCCGGTATAAACAAAGCACATGGCGGAAAGCGGTTTTCCGTTCCTGACAGCTTTTACCTTGAGCGTCCCGCCGGAGAACTCCATCACTTTTTCAACACTCTGCCCGCTTTCGATGGTTATTCCGGTCAGAGCCACTTTGGGCTTGTTCGCATCCGTATCGTTTTGGACCTCGATGTCGTAAGTGCCGGGCATGAGCTGGAAAACCGCGCCCTCATCGCGGGTCATAGCGCGGGTAACCTGCTTTCTTTCGGAATCCTGGCCGGTATAAACAAAGCACATGGCTGAAAGCGGCTTGCCGTTCCTGACCGCTTTCACCCTGAGCGTCCCGCCGGAGAACTCCATTACTTTTTCAACACTCTGCCCGCTTTCGATGGATATTCCGGTCAGAACCACTTTAGGCTTGTTTGCATCCGTATCGTTTTGGACCTCGATGTCGTATGTGCCGGGCATAAGCTGGAAGGTGGCGCCGTCATCGCGGGTCATAGCGCGGGTAACCTGCTTTCTTTCAGAACCCTGACCGGCATAAACGAAGCACATGGCGGAGAGCGGCTTGCCGTTTCTGACTGTTTTTACCTTGAGGGTCCCCCCGGAAAATTCCGCTATCTTTTCGATGGTCCCGCCATTTTGGATTTCAATCTTCGTGAAGCTCCGGGTGGGCTTCCCCACGTCTTCCTGGTTTTCGACAACCACATCGTAGGCGCCGGGCTGGAGTTTGAAAACCGCACCTTCCCTGCCGGTCCAGAGCTGGGTCAGTATTTTCCTGTCCTTGCCTTCACTGCCGTCGGCCTTGTAGAGTCTGCAGAGAGCAGAAAGAGGCTTCCCGTTTCTTTGAGCTGATACTTTGAGGGTCCCTCCCGAAAAATCCGCTATCTTCTCAAGGTCTTTTCCCGCCTCGATTGTTACCTGAGGGAAATTTACCGTCGGTCTGTCCGGGTCTTCCTGGTTTTCAACTATCACGTCGTAAGCGCCGAGCGGGAGATTGAAGCTCTTTCCTTCCGGTTCGGTCATGCCTTCAGCGATTTTTTCCCTGTCTTTGTCTTCCTCCTCGACCGCTTTATAAATCACGCAGTAAGCCCGGAGAGGCTTATCGTTTCTCAACGCCTTCACCTTCAGTGTCGCACCGAAAAATTCCGCGATTTTTTCGGTGCTCTTGCCAGCCTCGATCGGAATTTCCTTGAATGTCACCGTGGGTTTGTGGGCATCCACCCGGTTCTCTACAACAAGGTCGTAAATGCCGGGTGCGAGCTTAAAGTCCGGCGCTGCCGCGTCAGTCCAGCCTTCGGTAACTTTTTCCCCGGTCTCACCCGATCTGGAGACCAGGGAATAAGCCCGGCAGGGCGTGCCGTTCCTGAGCGCCTTTACTTTCAGGAGCCCCCCTGAAAAGTCTGCCACTTTTTCTACCTTCTGTCCCGGTTCGATTGAGACTCCTTGAAAACTCACGTTCTGGGCATTCGAATCCCCGCGGTTTTCAATCCTGATGTCGTAAATACCCGGGACCAACTGGTAGGAGGCAACCCCGTTTTCGAGCCAGCCTTCTCCGATCTTTTCCTGCTGCCCGGCTTCTTCTCCGCCATTTTTGAATATCTCGCCAAAAGCCCGCACCGGTTTTCCGTAACTCACCGATTTGAGGGTCAATGTACCCGGCACGATAACCGGTTTCTCTACCGCTTTCTTTGCCGCAGCGGCAAGCTCCCCGGCGTTCTTCGCCGCGAAATAGGAACCGCCGCCGGCTTTGGCTATGCAGGAAAGCTCGGATTTTTGTCTTTGGTTGACGTCGAAGCCGATAACGTGCAGAACGAATTTGATCCCGGATGCCTTCAGTTCACGGACCAGTGCGCAGGGATCGCCTTTGCAGGTTTCCTCTCCATCGCTTACCAGGACAATTGTCGTATTTTCCCCGATGCCCTTCAAACCCTCCACGACTTTACGCACGGAGAAGGTCAAAGGCGTCATCCCCTTGGGGTTTATACTTTTGATCTTATCTATAAGGGTTTCTTTATCGAGTGCTCCGAGGGGGAAAAGTTCCTCTACATCGCTGCAATCTCCCTTTTGCCTGTGGCCGTATGCTACCATGCCCACCTTTACTGGTCCGGGCAGTTCTTTTATTAGACCCGAAAGGACCTCCTTTGCGACATCGATTTTAACTTTCCCTTGAACCTGCCCCGCCATGCTGCCCGATGCATCCAGTATGAATATAAAGTTGCCGCCCTGCATTTCTGCCGCCCGGCAATGGTTCTCGCTCACGCCCTGGACGAAAGCAGAAATTATAAGTGCCAGGGCGATGATGGAAGAGACACGGCAGGAACGAAAACACATAAAGCTCTCCTTTTCGATACGGGATAAGCGATGCGTAATGTCGGCTTTTCAGCAATGTCGGTGAGGATCGGGAGGATGATATCACGATTGGGAGCTGAATCAAAAGGCGAGTTCATCCGGTCGGCAACGGGCGCACGGGTTCTGCTTGAAGAAGTGGGCCGGGGACGTCCTTCCTTTAGATGAGCCGTTCCTTCACCGGTCGGCGAAGATTCTTTTGCAGGCCCACTTACAAGAGCTACAAGTCACTTGTATAAAGGGAGAAAAATCGCTACTCTCCTCTAAACAGTCCTGAGCGAAATCGATTGGTTGATATTCGAACAACGCGGCCTTTAAGGGATCACATGGGAATATCTTTGTGCAGGACCAAATTAAACCGTGCTTCGCCGTTTGGTTTTTCCTGCCGCCGATGTATCGGGTGCTGCCGATTTAAAAGAATCCAGCTCAATCCTTACGAAATAGCCCGCATGGCCCGGGAGCTTGGCCTTTCAACGACCGGGTTCATCTCGGAATACACCGGAAACGGCGGTACGGTGTTGCAGACCAGGGAGGATGGGACCTGCGTCTTCCTCCATTCCGCGGGCTGCCAAATCCACCCCGCCCGGCCTCTTGTGTGTCGCCTTTATCCCCTGGGGCGCTATGTCGATTACCTGGGAGTGGAGACCTTCGCACAGGCCGAACTCGAGGAAGGGTGCAGAGGGGACCTTCACGAAAGCGGAACGATCGATCGGTACCTGGAAGAACAGGGCGCCTTCCCGTTTATGCACGCAGCGGATCTTTACCTGAACCTGCTCTGGCACTTGCTGGACATTCTCAAAGACCAGGGGACGGAATCCTCGGAATCCGAAAAGATCCTGAAAAAGGTGCGGGCTGTTGCCAATGGCTGCGATGAAGGAAACGAACTGTTCTGGGTCGATATGGATCAGGCTGTAGCGGAATATTGCAGGCAAACCGGCATCACCGTTCCCGATGATATAGAAAAAAGGATGGCAATGCATATCGAGGCCGTACGGAAATGGGTGAGATAACATCAAAGGAGGAGACAGCTTTGGCCAGAAAAACAGAGGACAAGTCCCTGAAAGACCAGAAGGCGTCCGGCGGTTCTTTCAAGAAGAACCTTGCCGTTGCCACAATTGCCGCATCCCTTGGCGTATCTCTCGGGGTCCCGGTCGGCGAGGTTCTTGCCGCTGGAAACAACCTGAGCAGCCCTCCCGGCTATTCGCGCCAGGACAAACAGAATGCTGCATCGACGAGCATGAAGTCCAACCAGTTGAAGTTCAAGCAATCGGGTCAGATCAAAGATGCCCAGAAACAAAAACAGTCAACTCAGATGAAGATCAATGCTCCGAAACAGTCGTCCCAGGTCAAGCTGAATACTCAAGGAAAACAATTGAAAAAGTAAAGCGTGGAGTAAGAACTGTGCATATGACGGGTGACCGGGCGGTTCAGCCGCTTTGGCCGGTAAAGGTCACCTGTCTGGAGCATAGAAGCTCCAATCTTCACCAATCAGTTCTTGGATTTCCTGTAAAGGATACCTGGTCCAGCAACTCTCATCGATTCTTTTCGGGCTTGTATTCCCCGCATGAACCAGCGCCGCCAGAAATTTGTTGTCCGGGAGCGCGACTATTCTGGATTCCGGGTCGCTCCAGACAAAACGTGAGTCTTCACCAACGGTGATATCCCGGAATGGATTCTCCCTCCAGAAAGATTTTGCGTAACAGAGTGTTGCCCCATAGGCCCATGGCCTGATTTTGCCCGGGAATACATATTCCCAGGCGGCGCCTGCTGCCGGATCGAAGAAGAACACCCTGTTCAAGCCGCAGACGTCGGCCCGCTCCCGCAGAAGTTGTTCGACCTGATAACTCAAGCGCCAATCCGCCATCCAGTCGTCATCGTCCCAATGTGCAACGATCTCACCCTTCGCCTGCTCACAGGCAATATTGCGCTTAGCGCCGACGGTGAGTTTCCGTTCAAGCTTTACGTACCGGATACGTTCATCGGTGGGCAACAGATCGCATACCGGATCGGTCCCGTCGTCTATGATGATAAGCTCCTTTTGCCCATAGTCCTGGCGCAGGAAATACTTGAGTGCCTGCGGGACGAACTCCCGACGGTTACAGGTCGGCATAATGCAGGACACCAGAGGACGTGCCGCCTTTTTGACCAGGCCTTCGTGCATGGCCGCCTCCTTCTCTTGATTTTCCAGTAACTCGTCATAGCAGAGCCCGCTTCGGACGCCAATGTTTTTGCTTGGCAGGGGCTATTCCCCATCCGCGGAAGTCGGAATCCCGCGCTGGCTTTTCTGCAATATCCCCACCGGACCCCTCACGCGAGCGGTGTGCTTTCGCCGAGGTTTGACGTCTTTTGTGGCTCGATTCTCATCAAATCAACAGCTCCGGGACCGCGTTCGCTCTTCCAAGTATATCGCGTACGTACGTTTCGGTGAGATGGTGTTCAGGGACGTTCGCCGTCATTTCTGTCGTCCCTGCAAATCATGTTCCACATGGGTCACACCGGCCTCCATCGCCATTATCTTACATGTACGAGTACCGCGAGGTCATCTCATGAACTTTGCTTATCAGGCGCGCGGCTACATCGCCGCCTTTCTTATTGTGACTCTAGCCGCTTTTATTCGTTTCGCAGCGGGCGATTGGGCGGTTCATACCCCTTTTTTTACATTCTATCCGGCAGTTATGATTGCCGCCACGTATTGGCGCCTACGCGCCGGATTGTTCGCGACCGGACTCTCGGCGCTCATCGAAGTCTTCTTCATGGAGCCTGTCGGAAGACCCTGGATCACGCAACCGGAAGACAGGCTGCTTCTAACGGTCTTCATCATAACGAGCGTTCTCATCTCCTACACCTGTGAAGCGATGCACCGCGCATTGGAACGCGCCAAAGAATCGGACGCTCAGGCGAGGCTTGCAGCGGAGAGGGAAAAGGCACTGCTGGCGCTCCGGGAGGGCGAGGAACAGCTCCGGCTGGCAGTCGATTCGGCAGAGCTGGGAACATGGGACCACGATCTCTTAACGGGTGTGGTCAACTGGTCGGCTCGCTGCAAGGAAATATTCGGCCTGTCGCCCGGCGCCCATGTCGACTACCAGGTGTTTATCGAGTTGGTGCATCCGGACGATCGCGCGGATTTGGAAGAGGTGGCACGAAATGCAACGGCCCCGTCAGGCACGGGTCAATTTAAAGCGGAGTACCGCATAATCTGGCCGGATGGAACCGAACGTTGGATTGCCGCCCGGGGACGGGCGCTCTTCGAAGAACACTCCGGCCGGCGCCGTCCTGTCAGACTGATAGGAACGGTTCTCGACAATACGGAGCGCAGGAGAACCGAGGACTTGATGCGCGTTCGCCTGGATTTGGTCGAATTTGCAGCGACGCATTCAGCCCAGGAACTCCTGCAAAAGGTGCTGGATGAGATCGGCGTGCTGACCAAGAGCCCTTTGGGTTTTCTCCACTTCGTGGAGCCGGACCAGAAGACTCTTTCTCTGCAGGTTTGGTCAACGAAGACCTTGGAATCCTGCGGCGTTGAACAGAAACGGGTCCACTACCCCATTGACCAGGCCGGCGTATGGGTAGACTGCATCTACCGTAAAGAACCGGTCATTCACAACGACTACTCGGCATTGCCTCACCAGAAAGGCATGCCGGAGGGGCACCCCGTGGTAATAAGAGAGCTTCTTGTGCCGATTATCAGGTGGGACCGAGTCGTTGCCGTACTCGGAATCGGGAACAAGCCCCGCGATTACACACGGGAGGATGTTGCATTAGCCTCTTATCTGGCGGATGTGGCCTGGGAAATCACCAGCCGTAAACGGGAACAGGACGAGCTATTTACGTCACGCCAGATGCTGCAGTTCGTTCTGGACAATATTCCCCAGAGGATCTTCTGGAAGGACCGGGATCTGAGATTCCTGGGATGCAACAAACAACTCGCCCTCGATTGCGGCTATCAGGATCCGGAGGACCTTGTGGGAAAAACGGATTATGAAACCGCATCCGCTGAAATCGCGGAACAGTACCGTGCCGATGACCGGGAAGTGATGGAAACCGGTCGTCCCCGGCTCAATTTCGAGGAAAGGCAGATCAAACCCGATGGAAGCAGGTCCTGGCTGTTGACCAGTAAAGTGCCCATGTTCGACCAGCATGGAAATATTACTGGAATTCTGGGAACGTATGAGGACATCACCGAGCGCAAACGCATGGAAGCAGAGCTGCGCAGGGCCCATGACGAATTGGAGGCGCGCGTTCGCGAGCGCACGGCCGACCTGGTCAAGGCGAATGAGAAGTTGCGGGAGCAGGCGGCCCTTCTCGATCTGGCTGACGACGCCATAATTGTGTGCGATACCGGTTTCCGGACGCTATTCTGGAACAAAGGGGCCGAAAAGCTCTATGGAATCAGAAAAGAAGATGCCATCGGGAAAATCACCCATGAAATCATAAACACCATCTTCCCGGAAAAGGTGGAGAAAATACGGGAAAAGGTCCTCGCGAAAGGCCATTGGGAAGGCGAGTTGGTCCAATTTCCCGTTCGCGGGGAAAAGATCTATACGGAAAGCCGATGGGCCCTGCAGAGAAATCCGGCCGGCGAACCGGTCGGGTTCCTGAAGATAAACAGGGACGTTACCGGCAGGAAGGTTATGGAGGAACAGCTGCGCCGTGCAAACCGCGCCCTGAAAGCCGTAAACCAGTGCAATGCCGCCCTGGTTCGCGAAAACGATGAACCCGTACTGCTTGACCGCATCTGCCGGATTATTGTGGATACCGGAGGATACCGGATGGCATGGGTTGGGTACGCGCAGCAGGATGAAGACAAAACGGTCCGCCCGGTCGCGTCTGCCGGGCATGTCGACGATTACCTCCAACAGGCCCGGATAACCTGGGCGGATGTGCCAAGGGGCAGAGGACCGGTAGGAAGGGCCATCCGGGCGAAAGAAGTTCACATTTCCAAAGATATCGCGCAAAATCCCGATCTGGCGCCGTGGCGCGCCTTTGCGCTCCGGAACGACTATGCTTCGGCTATCTCACTGCCGCTGTTGATCCAGGGAGAGGCGTTCGGGGCATTGACGATTTATGCTCCCGAGCCGGACGCCTTCGATGAGGAAGAAGTGAAGTTCCTGACCACGCTGGCGGAAAATCTCTCCTATGGAATTTCTTCCATAAGAACGGCGATCGAGAGAAAGCGCGCGGATAATGCTTTGAAAGCGAACATGGCCCGGCTGGAGAGGGCAAATGCGGAACTGCAGGAGTTTGCCTTCGTGGCTTCTCATGACCTCCAGGAACCGATGCGCAAGATCCAGACCTTTGCCGATATGGCGGTTGAAAGATGCACACCGGCTCTCGACCCTGCCGGCCGGAAATATCTGGACAAGGTGATCGAATCGGCGGGGCGGATGCGCGAGCTTCTGGACGGACTCCTCCAGTTCGCGCAGGTTGCCGCCAGGCCGGAGCCCTTTAAAAAGACGGGTCTTGAGAAACTAGTGCGGGAAGCGGCGAGCGCTTTCGAAGCACAGATAAAGCAGACACACGCGAAGATCGAAGTCCACGATCTTCCGGTTATCGAGGTCGACCCGGACCAGCTTGTTCGTCTTTTTCAGCACCTGATCGGCAACGCCCTGAAATTCCGGGGCGAACGAACCCCGATTATCAAGGTGTATGGAAAATGCGACGGGAAGCCAACCTGCGACGTCTACGTGGAAGACAACGGGATCGGATTTGATCAGCAATACGCCGAAATCATTTTCAAACCCTTCCAGAGGCTGCATGGCCGCAAGGGATACGAGGGCACCGGGATGGGGCTGTCCATCTGTCGCAAAATAGCAGAACGGCATGGAGGGAGCATCGCTGTCGAGAGCGAGCCGGGAAAGGGTTCCCGGTTCGTGGTGAGACTGCCCCGCGAGCATGAACAGCCGGAAGAGCTTCATTGAGAGCCGCCGCCCTATAACAACACTAGGCGCTTTTTTTCTTATCGAGCCGTTTTCCCACGGCGATATGAACAGAGAGAAACACGCCCACGCCCGCCACGCCTGCGACCAACGCTTGCCAGAAGGGAAAGTCCCAGTGCATCATCGAAGCGATTATGCCCACCAATACCAGGAAACCCCCGATGCTGCCGATTCTGGGGTAAAGCGGCGCCTTGTCGTAGAGCCCATCGATCATAGACATGGAATCCATTTCGCCACGGCACCTGGGGCAGGTTATTACAGGGTCCCCGAACGCGATGAATCTGCCGACTTCGCCCATGACCTGTGCGGCGGCGCTCTTTTGCAGTTTCCCACCGCAGTGGGGGCAATAAAAGAACTCGGATTTCATGCCCTTTATCTCCCGCACCTAAAAGTTGTAGCCTAATGTCGCCAGGTACTGGTCGAAAATAAGATCCACCAGGAATCCGGCGGCGAGCAGAGGAATGAGAAGAGCGGCCAGGACCAGCTTTTGCTGCCACCCCTTCAATGCCGTGAATTTATAGGACAGGCGGGTCGCTATGGGACCAAGCACGATCAGGGCGAGACCCAGGAGCGTAAAGATTGTGGTTGCAAAGATTGCTTTCGATGACTTCGTGATGTGGTCCGCTCCATTGAGAGCATCGTGAATCGGGAAGTAAAACCCGATAAAGCCGAACACGAGTCCGACAAACAAGAAGATGAATCCTCCGATCCTTGGAAACCTGTCCAGGGTCCTGCCCGTAGTTGCCGCATGCTGTTCATTGCTCATTCTGCACCTCTCTTGTTTGATATAAAACCCTCAGATGCCTGGAATGTTTTCCTTGAACTTCTGCTGCGAGCCTGGAATAAGAAGAATCGGGGATAGAATAGGGATATCAATGTAGATTACCTTATAATCTACTAACGAGTATTAGAAAATCATGATTTTCATACTAAGGCAATTCCTCTTCGAATATCCCGGCCGATGCAGATTGCCGGTCGGCGATTTCCGGGCGATTGCTTGGCGCCGGCGCGCACATGGAGGCGGACAACGATTTCCGATAATCTGGAGCTTATTCCGGAACATCTGAGGTTTGCGGAAACGCTCGGCTGGCAGCCAAGTATCTGGGGAACCCTTTTTATCGCCGTCGCCTGCATGGTGCCGGCCTACGGTACGCGACCCCTTTCCGAAATCGAATGGGCGATTGCAGGCTGCTCGGGAGCTATCGGTCTTGCCCTGGCCAGCTATGAGAGCTGGCGGCGCAGAAACCGTACGGTCCTGGTCAGGGACGGCAGGAATATTGCGGTTTTTCGAAAAGGCCATCTCGCTTCGACCCTCGCCCCTGGTGCAATCACCGCTCGTAAACCGGAGTTTTACGTCCACGGCAAGATCGGCCTTTGCTTGCTCTTTTGGGCGGTAGCGCTGACCGTGATTGCGATCTCGGACTTTCCCCGCGGGGACGCGACACTCGCCGATGCCGCGCTTATCGTGTCCATAGCCCTTGCCTGCTGGGTTTCCCTTTTCGCCGCGATCCGGGTATGGATCACTTGCACGTACCTATTGATACCGGTCAAGGAAGGCCGGTGGGCATCGCCTCTGACTGTGCGAATTCGCACTTCCCGCTTGAAGGAGCTCTTTTTATGAACGATGGACGACCGAACGGCAGGCTAAATCGTCCATGCAACCCGAATAGTGGTTCCTTCCTCCGGGGTGTACTCCATGGTGAATCTGCCGCCGGTAAGTTCGGCTCTTTCCCGCATTCCGAAGCCGATCGTGGAAGTACATGCCTCGATCACCTGCAGCTTCTTTTTCATTCCGATAAATATCGCCAGGTCGATCTCGCTCCGTATTTTTTCGAGTGAAACACGGAGCCTGTCGGCATCGACGTCTCTGTCGAAAATTCTCAAAGCTTCCTGAATGATTCTGAATAGATGGATTTTGAGATTCTCGGGGATTTCCCCTTCGGCCGCCCTGATGTCAAGCTCGACATGCCTGCCTGGCAGCGCCCTGCCGTAATGGCTGCGAAGCCATTCGAGTGTTACCAGCAGCCCCATGCTGTCGAGCATTGAGGGCCTCAAATCCATGGAGATATTTCGAGTTTCCTCAATGGAAAGCTGGAGTATAGGGACGAGTTGCTCAAGGCGGGTGAATGCCGAATTTCGATCGCCTTCCTCAGCATGGCTGAGCACCACTTCCACCCAGTACTTCACCGCCGCAAGCACCTGCCCGACGCTCTCATGCAGCTCATTGGCGAGCCTCTGCTTTTCCTCTTCATGCGAGGCCATAAGTTTCAGGCCAAGCCGCCGAAGTTTTCCAGTGGAATTTTCCAATCGCTTTTCTCCTGCCGGGTAAGATGCAGGTCTCCTCAAAAGCGATCTAATGCAGTCGGGGGACAAAGACAATTAGACCTTAGTCCTACTTGCTTCGTATTGAGTGATGGTTTCATTAAACCCCAACTACGCTAATCTCGTCCCGAAATGGCGGAATAATTTGTCCATGGCTGATGGTGGCTTCAGATGAAGCTCGCCCGGCCTATCCACTGAACCGGCAGCACCATATTATCCTACTCAAAAACATCCCGGGGATGCTCCCGCGTTGACAACTTCCCGCTCCCCCCTTGATTTGATTATGGATTTTCCGTTCGATGCGTTCAAAATATCATAATCTTATTTGGCATGCTGTTTGCTCCCCCGTATTAAGAGATTTCTTTTCTGACAGTGTTTGCACCAGATGATACACACGACCGCCGAATTGCGTAAAGAAGCCGGAGCTTTTAGTCCGGCAGCCGGCAATCCTATTTTCAGAGGAAGCCACGTTTTGATTTTCCCCAGGGCCTTGCTTACGTTACTCAGGATGCGTCTGGATGGTAAGGAGAAGCGCAGCGATGAAGCAGATAAGAGTTCTGCAAGTGAATCTGAGCCGCACCGGAAAGGTAGGCGCGGCGCTTCGGAGCCTACTTCAATCCGCCCCCGGTTTAAGTTACAGGTGCGCTCAGGAGAGCATCGACTTTCTCAGTCCGGCGGGCCCAAACGCTATCAAGGACATGGCCCTGAGTTTGAGTCCGGATGTACTCATCCTGACGGCACGACCCGGCGAACTGAGCCGATTTCGTCCCATATACGAATCCCTCGGCGCCACCGGCGCAGGCATCCCCGCAATCGCATTCATGGAAAGCAATGATCTGTCCAACATCACAGCGGTATTCCTGCAAACAGGAGCAATCCTCACCATCCCGGATCACCTCACATCTCTCGACATCGCTTCCCTCGTCACAGGCCTTTCGGAAGGAATCGAACCCGCACTGCTGGCCGCCCATGTGCGGGAAGGCACAACACCTAAACAGCTGATTGGCGAAAGCGCCGCTTTCCTCGATGAAATCCGGAAGATACCTATTATTGCAAAATACAACTCCAGCGTGCTCATCTGGGGTGAAACCGGCACAGGGAAGGAAATCTGCGCCCAGATGATACACTTTCACAGTCCCAGGGCCGCCAATCCCTTCATTCCCGTAAACTGCGGTGCGATTCCGGTGGATATCGCCGAAAACGAGCTTTTCGGCCATACGCGCGGTGCCTTCACCGGCGCGGTGCCCTCCAAGCCCGGCCTGATTCGGGAAGCCGAAAGCGGAACGCTTTTTCTCGACGAGGTTGACAGCCTGCCGCCGCTGCTCCAGGTAAAGCTTTTGCGCTTTCTCCAGGAAAAGACATACCGCCCCCTGGGGTCAACACGGGAACTTCCCGCCGACGTGCGCACCATAGCCGCAACCAACATCGATCCGGACCAGGCGCTGCGCACAGGCCGCCTCCGCCAGGACCTCTATTACCGGCTCAATGTGCTCTCACTGCGACTGCCGCCCCTGAGGGAGCGCAAAGAGGACATTTCGCTGCTCGCCCGCCATTTCCTGGACAAAAATGCGTCTGAGACATTTAAAGCACTGGATGGCATATCCGCCCAGGCATTGCAGAGACTCCAGCTCCATGACTGGCCGGGAAACGTGCGCGAACTGGAGCGCGTAATCGAGCGCGCCGTGGTGCTCTGTTCGGGCAGAATAATAGAAGAGAACGACATCCAGCTTCCGCAGCGCCATCCGGCTGAGAACGGCGGTTCTTTCAAGGAAATTAAGGAAAGATACGTAGAGCAATTTGAAAAAAGCTATATCGAAAAGCTGCTTCTCATCCACCACGGAAATATTTCAAAGGCCGCCCAGGCCGCCCAGAAACACCGCAGAGCATTCTGGCAGCTCATCAGGAAATACGGCATAGATGCGGACAAATTCAGGGCGAAGAAACAGATTTAGTCTTTCCTGCCATATCCCGCATGTCCGGTCGGACAAAAACAAACATTTTCGCAGATGAAAGTATCATACCTCAAATTGGCCTCCTGCATCGATCTGTAACCGTAAACCCGCCCGGGGGGACAAAAACATCATCCTAGGTGGTTCATGAAAATGATTTGGAACGCTTCTTTTCGGATTAAACCATGAAAAATGAACGTTTTTACTCTCAACCTGATGATGGCATGACGCTTGCTTAAGACACTAACCAGTGATGGCAATTCCATCAGAATCCAAAAGCGGGTAGACAATCCCGTCATATCGTCCAGCAGTTCAAAATCTGTTTTCTAGTAACGGCACCGGCAATCAGTATCAACAAAAGTCAGCATGGAACCTCTGCCTCAGTTCTCTGCCGGACCCTGTAAGTCTCTCTTGAGGCAACACAATTGGTTTTCTCGGAGCGCAATGCCGGAAAGTGTAGTTCGAGTAAGGAGGAGATCCGGCACGAGCGAGAAATCTGAAGATCATTTTGAGAAGGGAGGTGAAGCGGAAAAATTCCATCCTATATCTACTGGTCCATTATTAACAACATCCGATGCATTCCCCTACTCGAGGAGGAGGAAAGATGAAGAAGTCGCTTATCTGCTTGATAGCTTTAACCTTTGTGCTGGCCGGGATGATCGGTCTGACTTCAGCGGCACAAAACGTTGCCAACGATAACCAGAAGGGTTCGCTCCTGATCTTCCCGAAAATCGATGTTAGTGACCACAAGGACACAATCGTCCGTATCTGTAACGACTACAGCGCCGCTGTCCATGTCCAGTGCTTCTGGGTAAACTCGATCCTCCAGAACAGGCCTTTCGATTTCACCCTCTACGGTAACCAGTGTACCTGGTTCAGCGCGAAGTACGGCAACAGCGAACGCCGTCAGTACAACATTGCCCCGTTCCCGATCGCATTCGGTCCCGGCCACCCCGGCATTCCTGCAACGGGTTTCGCCGACTCCTTCACGGGCGAACTGAAGTGCTTTGCCACCAACGCCGATTCCGGACAGCCGATCTCCTTCAACCATATGTTCGGCACCGCGGAAATCATGTTCGGTACGGATGACAACATCCTGATGTACGGCTATCCTTCCTGGAACTTCACCTCTCGCGGTGTGCCCAGAGGCGGCGATTGCGGCCCCAACGGCGAACTGAAGCTGAATGGTTTGAACGGCTTCTACGATGCATGCCCTGCTTACCTGACCACCGAATACCTGCCCCCGACCTTCACGTCCTTCCAGGGCACGGAAATCGCTCTCGTCCCCTGTATTCAGGACCTTCGCCAGGACGGCGTGGGTGCTGCCACAAAAGCCAAGTTCGACATCTGGGACATGAACGGAACCAAGATGGGAACGGCATGGAAATGCGTAAACACCCTGTTTGACGGCTTCCTGTCTCCTCCGTCCTACTTTGGCAGCGGCTTCACCCCCGGGACCGATCCCTGGACCGGTCTTCCCATCGGAGCATTCGGCGGCGCCTTCTTCGTTCTCAACAATTTCTCCTACGCTCCGAACTGTTCCTCGGGCTTCTGCTGCAACGACAACGGCCGCATCCGTGTGACCGCCGTTGCCAGCAGCCAGTGCGAGTCCCCTTACTTCTACAACTTCTGGCGTGATCTGACGATCGACGATTCCTTCCTGAACCTTCCCTCCCCGATTCCCGGGCTTGCAGTCTACTACTACATGCTCCTGGGTGTCGGACCGGTCGGCTCCACGAAGAATACCTCCTTCGTCGGCACGATCATCAAGTACGGTGTGGCTTCGATGTGCGGCGACGACAACTGCCACATCTCGATGTCTCCCTACGCGAAGAACATGGCCGGCGCCGGCTGTGACGCCACCGGCAACATCAAATACGATGCGGCCAGCAACGTAATCCTGGAATTTGCGAAGTAAGATTGCTCAACGGGACCGGGGATTTCCCCGGTCCCCCCTCTCTTTCCACTCCGACCCCGAAAACCCACTTATCTCGAACGTGAAAACCATCCGCTGAAATACCGAAGAACACCGGCGCTTGAGTCAGGCGGTTCAGGGCAGAGCCTTTAAGCCGTCCGAATACTTCCCGTTATCCTGAAGCGCTTTTTGATTCGGGCGATCTCGTATTATATTAGTGCCTGATTTCAATGAAGATGCGGGAGGCTGCAATGAGAGTGAAATTTCTGGGGGTGGGCGAAGCATTCGATGAGAATCTTTCCAATACCTCCATCTGGATCAGGGCCGGCGAAGGGGTGGGCCGCAGTTCCATCCTGCTCGACTGCGGGTTTTCCGCACCGCCCCCATTCTGGCGCGCAAGTCCCGGGCCCGACGACCTGGATGCGCTCTGGATATCGCACTTCCACGCGGACCATTACTTCGGGGTCCCCGCGCTTCTGACGCGCTTCTGGGAATCGAAGCGGAAAAAGCCTTTGCTCATAATCGGCCAGGAGGGTGTGGAAGACAGGGTCACCCAAATGATGGCCCTTGCCTATTCCTCGATACTGGCAAAACTCGGTTTCGACCTGGAATTTAAGATCATCGAGCCGGGAGAGGCGATCGAGGCGGCGGGCATGACCTGGCGCACCTCAGTCAACGGACATCCCCAGCGCGACCTTGCCCTGCGTATCGAGAAGGACGGAAAATCCCTCTTCTACAGTGGGGACGGCCTTCCGACCGAGGATACGCTCCTGCTTGCACGGGGGGCCGATCTGGTGATCCACGAGGCTTTTCTGCTCGACCGGGACATTCCCGGCCACGGCAACATCGTCCGCTGCATCGAATTCGCGCGCGAGGCGAACGCGCGCTCGCTTGCGCTGGTGCACGTCCAGCGGGGAGAGCGCCGCGAACGGCGCCGGGAAATCATCGAGGTCATTGGAAGGGAAGAGGGCGTGCGCGTCTTCATGCCCGAACCGGGCGAGCAGATCGACCTGTAGTCCGGCGGGCCGAATCTACCTTTGCGCTTCGCTCAGGGCCGCCGCCTTCTTGCCGTTCCAGGGCGCAAACCGGGTGAGGAGCGCCAGACCCGGCACCGCGCCGAGCACGCTGACTGCGAAAAAGACGGCCCACCCGAAGTATTGGACCATCAGCCCGGTCGGAACGCCCGCTATAATCCGCGAGACCGCCATGAAGCTCGTCAGCAGCGCGTACTGGGTCGCCGTGAAGCGCTTGTCGCACAGGCTCATCATGAACGCGATGAATGCCGCGTTTCCCATCCCGCCCGACAGGTTTTCGATCCCGACCGCGGCAATCATCGCCGGGTAGCTCTTCCCGATCAGCGCGACCCCCGTAAAGGTCAGGTTGGAAAGGGACTGCAGGAAACCGAATACCCAGAGAGACCGGTTTATCCCGATGCGCGCAACGATGCCCCCGCCCACCAGGGTTCCCAGGATCGTGCTCAATAGCCCGAACACCTTGTTGACGGTGCCCACGTCCGTCCGGGAAAATCCGATGTCGAGCAGGAACGGAGTGGTCATCGCCATCGCAATGGCGTCCCCGAGCTTGTAGACCATGATGAAGATCAGCATCTCCACTGCCCCGGAACGCCTGAAATAGGCGGCCAGGGGCCCCCATACGGCATCTTTGAGGCTCTTCGGCGGCTCCACCCGGATTTCAGGCTCGGGAGCCGCAAAGGTGAAGACGGCGCTCAGAAGCATAATGCCGGCAATGAGCATGTAGACCGAACGCCAGGGGATGTAGTCGGAGAGGATCAGGGCGAAGGCCCCGGATACGAGCATGGCGATGCGGTAGCCGATCACCCCTGTGGCGGCGCCCGGTCCCAGCTCTTTTTCGCGCAAAACATCCGCGCGGTATGCGTCGATGGCGATATCCTGGCTTGCGCTCAAAAACGCGGTAAACAGGGCGCAGAAGGCCACCAGGAAGGGAAAGGAAGCGGGTTTGGAATAGCCCATGCACAGGATGGCGGCAACCAGCAGGACTTGCATCGCCAGGATCCAGCCGCGCCTGCGGCCGAGCCATGGCGGGCAGAACCGGTCCATCACGGGCGCCCAGAGAACCTTTACCGCATAGGGCAGGCCGACGAGGGAGAAAAGCCCTATGACGCTCAGATCCACTTTTTCGGTCATGAGCCACGCCTGGAGTGTGGCGCCGGTCAGCGCAAGAGGAAGACCGGAGGAAAAACCCAGGCCGAGAAGGCTCAGGACGCGCCTGTTGCCATATATTTTGAGCCAGTTGCTCATCTTTCGACTCATTTCGATGGGATTTCGGGTTCTGGACCGAACCAGGTCATGCACTGTAGCTGATATGCCCGGCAGGGACAATGGAATTTAATCGGGGCTACACTCATCGCGAGAGATGCCAAAACCATGATCAATCTTCCTCGAAGAAGCCGGCATCACTCTTCTTGCCCGGATTCGCAGGCGTGTGTACTATACCTGCGCTACGGACCCTGTCCGATTCAACCATAAAGAAGGAATTGCAGACCGATAATGCCGGCATTCGGTGAATTCGCCAAAAAATGGAACCTCGATACGGCCCTCCTGGGGCCGGTGGACAATGCGTACCCCTTCAAACTCAGTGCGTGTATGGAGAGCCTGATCGGGCAGAAGGGGGACGCGATATGGAAACAGTTCGTTCCGGATGCCGATGAACTGGCGGACGATTCCGGCCTCGACGACCCCCTGTCGGAGGAAAGCCTCTCGCCCGTACCGAATCTTGTCCACCGCTATCCCAACCGGGTGCTCTGGCTCGTGCACGACCGGTGCGCCGTCCATTGCCGCTTCTGCACCCGCAAGCGCAGGTGGCGTGCCGGGTGCTCCTCCGCCGCCGGCGGAGACCTCGGGCCGGCTTTGGACTACATACGCCGCAATCCCCAGATTCGTGACGTTCTTCTCTCGGGGGGCGATCCCCTGCTGCTCCCCATGGAGCGGCTCCGGGAAATCCTGCAAAAGCTTCGCGAAATCGAGCACGTCGACATCGTCAGAATAGGAAGCCGCGTTCCGGGAGCGCTTCCCCGGAAGATCACCCCGGAACTGGCCGGGATGCTCGGCAGGTTCCACCCGATATACCTCAACCTGCACTTCAACCACCCCGCGGAATTGACGGCAGAAGCCCGGGAAGCCTGCTCGCTGCTGGCAAACGCCGGAATCCCGCTCGGCAGCCAGACCGTATTGCTGCGGGGAGTAAACGACAGCGAGGCGGTGCTCGGGACGCTCTTTCATGGCCTGCTCGCCATGCGGGTCAGGCCCTACTACCTCATGCAGATGGATCTCACCAGGAGCACCGCGCATTTCCGCACTCCCGTGGGCACGGGACTCCGCATCCTGAAGCACCTGAGAAACAGGATATCGGGACTTGCCATGCCGCATTTCGTCATAGACCTTCCCGGCGGAAACGGCAAGGTGGCGCTCGTCCCGCAAGTGGTGAGGAGAATCGGCGATGGGGAACTGGTCGTTGAAAACTACCTGGGAAAGCGGTGCACATATCCGTTGCTGGACGGAGAGGAAACCGAACTGCGGAGGTTCCTGCAGCGGGGAGAGAACGGATAACGATTATTAGGTAGGAGGGTTTGCCCTTGTCAAAACGGGAACCGTAGGATAAAACCTTTTCCTAAAAATACCCGCATTTACATTGGAAAAGGTCGAAGATGAGAAGAATTACCATCCTGGTTCTGGTTATGGCCGCATGTCTGCCGATTTTAGCTTACGGCGCCCCTTTTACGGAGCGGCTCAATACAATCCCCGATCTCATTCAAACCGACCCCCGCGCGGGTTTCCCGTACGGAGGAGTTCACTATTGCGGTCCCTGCGCGATCACCAATTCGCTCGTATGGCTGGGCGAAAACGGGTACGAACGCCTCCTGCCGAGTGAGGGAAGCGGGCTGCAGATGCAGTCCAGTCTGGCCACCATCCTCGCTTCCAAAAAATACATGGACACCACCTACGAATGGGGCACCTCCCCTGCGAGCGTCCTGAACGGGATTGCGAAATATCTGCGCGACTGTGGATATGAATACAAGCAGCTCGCGTACCAGGGCTGGCGGAAGGTTTCCGGCAAGTATAACACCGGTGTCGGGGTTCCCGAACTGGACTGGGTCAAATCGGGATTGCACGGCGATTCCGCAGTGTGGCTCAACGTCGGCTGGTACAAGTTTTCTCGCGTCCGGAACGAATATCGCAGAGTAGGGGGCCATTGGGTCACCCTGGCGGGCTTCGGAGCAGATGAAAGCGGGAAGGAAGACCCCAACATTCTTATCATCCACGATCCGGGCGTGACGCCGGGATGCAGCATATCCAACAGCTATGTCCGGATGGTAAAGATACAGAACGGGACGATATCCGGTGCGGAAGGCAAGGTGTACAACGCCGCCGGCTTTTACCGGATGGCGGGGATGAGGATGAACGGCAATGTAGAGGCCATCATGGACGGAGCTATCCGGCTGGAGATGAGAAAGCCCGATTCCGTGCAACCGGTCATGACGAAGCTGCCGGGCAATTCCCGTGATGCCGGCAGGGAAACCACGGCTTCGATGGGTAACTAACATCCGATGTTCAAGGGCTTCCGGCTCCGGAGTAAGCCAACTGCTATTAATTTAGCACCGCTTCGACATCGGCCGGCCTGAATGACCAATCAGCCCGCCGGCCGCTCCCACGGGAATTTTTTCCTTCCAGGACGATGATCCTTGTCCAGCTTCATCACTTTGAATCATGAAATGGTATCTCGCACTTCCGACATTATCTTCTTGTCTTCCGGGGAAAGGAACGCGATGATTCGACGCTTCCGGTTCGTACGATCGAATGGCAAGAGAATCCATTTCCGGACGAGATGAAGCTTGAAACGACAGATCGCTCCCTTTTCAAAAGTGTCTTCCATCGGATGGATGCTTCTCAGCGCCCTGTGTTTTGCGTCGATGGGAGCGCTCTCCCATGACGCTGCAGCCTGTTCCGACTGGCTGGGGGTCGTATTCGCGCGGGCGTTCACCAATTTTCTCTTCGTTGCCGGTCTTGCCCTCGTCACCTCGAAGCCTCTCGTCGTCTTCTCGGCGCCCAAGCACCTGTGGATTCGGAGCATCACCGGGACCTGCTCCATGCTCGGCACCTTTTACG
>JAEZXS010000353.1 GCA_023442755.1 Pseudomonadota bacterium
CGAGAAGCAGAATATCGCGATCGACATGGCGATCCAGTACAACCAGACCTACAACGAGAAGATTTTTACCTTCGCCAACAATATCAACACGAAAGAGGGCGGCACCCACCTGGTCGGGTTCAAGGCCGGCCTGACGCGGTCGATCAAGCAGTACGCGACTCAGAACAAGGCAATCAAGGGCCAGGATCTGGAAAAGATGGTGGGTGACGACGTGAGGGAAGGCTTGACGGCCATCGTCAGCATAAAGATTCCACAGCCCCAGTTCGAAGGCCAGACCAAGACCAAGCTGGGAAACAGCGAAGTCAAGGGTATGGTGGAAAATCTCGTATACGAGAAGCTCTCGATCTACTTCGAAGAAAATCCGAAGATAATCCGGGCGATCCTCGAGAAGGTGCTGGAGGCTGCAAGAGCCCGCGAAGCGGCCCGCCGTGCAAAAGAACTCACCCGCAGAAAAGGCGTGTTGAGCGACCATTCCCTTCCCGGCAAGCTTGCCGATTGCCAGGAACGGGACCCGTCGAGAAGCGAAATCTTCATCGTCGAAGGCGATTCCGCAGGCGGCTCCGCAAAGCAGGGAAGGAACAGGGCGTTCCAGGCCATCCTGCCGCTCCGCGGCAAGATTCTCAACGTAGAAAAATCCCGGTTCGACAAGATGCTGGAAAACCAGGAAATCCGGAACCTGATCTCCGCGCTGGGAACGGGAATCGGCAAGGAAGAGTACAACATCAGCAAGCTCCGGTATCACAAGACGATCATCATGACGGATGCCGACGTTGACGGCGCGCATATTCGCACTCTTCTGCTCACGTTCTTTTTCCGGATGATGCCCGAACTGGTCGAGAGCGGATACCTCTACATCGCCCAGCCCCCCCTCTACAGGCTGGCTGCCGGAAAAAGCGAGCATTACCTCAAGGATGACGACGGACTTAATGCTTTTCTGCTCAAAAGGGCATCCGAAAAGAAACATGTTTTTCTTCCCGGAAACGATTCGCCGCTGTCCCACGAACAGCTCATTCAACTGCTCAAGATTTTCTCCCGCTATGAGGAATGGCTTGAACGCCAGGCTCAAAAGGGACTCTCCAAAAAGCTCGTCGAGCACATTATCCGCATTTTCGACGAAAACGAGCTGGAGCAGGCAGACCAGGAGCAGTGCGCCAACATTCTGAAGACCAAACTCGATGAGATCGGATACGAGGTGGTGTCCATGGAAGTGGAGGAAGAGCACCGGGGCTATGACCTGGATGTGATGGAACCCACCAACGGCCAGAAGCGGATGCGGATCGGGTATGATTTTCTGGTGTCCGTCGATTTCCGGAAACTGGTCTCGATCTACAGGCAGCTTGCCATCCTGCACGCAACTCCGTACGTAGTAAAGGACAACCAGGGAGAGGAGAAGTTCGACAATCCCAGGGACCTTTTCAAGTACCTGATGGACGAGGCCAGGAAAGGCACAAGCATTCAGCGCTACAAAGGTCTTGGTGAAATGAACCCCGAGCAGCTCTGGGAAACCACGATGGACCCGGAAAAAAGAACTTTGCTCCAGGTAAAGGTCGAAGACCAGTATTTGGCCGACGAACTTTTCAAGACCTTGATGGGCGATCCGGTGGAGCCCCGGCGGGAGTTCATCCAGACCAACGCGCTGGACTTCAGGGAACTCGATATCTAGTTCGTATACATCCGATTTTCAGGAAAAATGATGGATCTAAAAACAATAAACATTGCCGATGAAATAAAGCTCTCGTACCTCGATTACGCCATGAGCGTCATAATAGGGCGAGCCATCCCGGATGTGCGGGATGGGCTCAAACCGGTGCATCGACGAATCATGTTTTCGATGCACGAGGTCAACAACGACTACAACAAACCCTATAAGAAATCGGCGCGCATTGTCGGAGACGTCATGGGTAAGTATCACCCGCACGGCGATGCGGCCATCTACGATGCAACCGTGCGTATGGCGCAGGATTTCTCCATGCGCTACCCTCTCGTGGACGGGCAGGGCAACTTCGGTTCCATCGACGGCGATCCTCCGGCGGCAATGCGTTATACGGAAATCCGGATGGCGAAACTGGGAATGGAATTCCTTCGCGACATCGAAAAGGAAACCGTTCCTTTCCAGCCAAACTACGATAACACCATTCTGGAACCCATGGTTCTCCCGACCCGTGTACCCAACCTCCTCCTGAACGGGTCGGCCGGAATCGCGGTCGGAATGGCGACAAACATTCCGCCGCACAACCTGGGCGAGCTGTGCAGCGGCCTGCTGACGCTTCTCGACGACCCCGATGTCACCATCAAGGAACTCATGCGCCACATTCCCGGGCCGGATTTCCCCACTGCCGGCTTCATCTGCGGCTGCGAAGGGATTCGCGAAGCCTATGAGACAGGCAAGGGCGTGGTGAAGATGCGCGGCCGCGTCGAGGTGGAGGACTCGGGCAGAAAGCAGCATCTCATCATCACGGAACTTCCCTACCAGGTAAACAAGGCGAAACTTCTCGAACGCATTGCTGAACTGGTGAAGCTCAAGAAAATCGAAGGTATCCAGGATATTCGGGATGAATCGGACCGCCAGGGAATGCGGGTCGTTCTCACCCTGCGGCAGGGAGATGAACCGAAGGTCGTCGAAAATCAACTCTATAAGCACACTCCGCTGGAACTTACCTTCGGTGTCATCATGCTTGCGGTGGTGGACAACCGGCCGGAAATTCTCAATCTCAAGGGAATACTCCGGAAGTTCATCGATTTCCGCCGCGAGGTGGTCTTTAAGCGCACCGCGTATGAGCTGAAACAGGCCGAAAAAACCGCTCATATCTTGGAAGGTTTGAAGATCGCCATCGAGAACCTGGACGAAGTGATCAAGATGATCCGGTCGGCGCCGAATCCGCCCGAAGCCAAACGGGGGTTGATTGCGCGGTTCGCATTCAGCGACGTCCAGGCCCAGGCCATCCTGGACATGCGTCTGCAAAGACTTACCGGTCTCGAACGCGATAAGATAATCCAGCAATATACCGACATCATGAAGGAAATAGAGCGCTTGAAGCAGATCCTCGCTTCTTCGGCGCTGGTGGACCAGGTAATCCGGGATGAAATCAAGGAACTCATGAACGAGTTCGGCGACGGAAGAAAGACCGAAATAATTGCCGATGCGAGCGACATCTGCATCGAGGACCTGATCCCGAGTGAAGAGATGGTTGTCACCATTTCCCGGGCCGGTTACATCAAGCGCACGCCGCTTTCGGTCTACCGCAACCAGAACCGCGGAGGCAAGGGAAGGACCGGGATGAGCACCCGGGAAGAAGACGTGGTCACCTGCCTTTTCTCGGCTTTCACGCACGATTACCTGCTGGTGTTTACCAACCGCGGGCAGGTTTTCTGGTTGAAAGTGTACGAGATCCCGGAGGTCGGCCCATCTGCGCTGGGCAAGGCTGTGGTCAACCTTTTGCCTCTCCAGACCGGTGAGAAGATACAGACGATCCTGCCGGTGCCCGAGTTCAAACCCGATCACTACGCGGTGATGGCGACCAGGAACGGGATCATCAAAAAGAGCGAACTTTCCGCGTATGCCCATCCGCGGTCAAACGGCATCCGGGCGATCAACCTCGATGAGGGGGACGAACTCATTTCCGTTTGTATCACCGATGGAAATCGCGATATCTTCCTCATGAGCCGCCAAGGGAAATGCATCCGGGTCAAGGAAGAGGAATTCCGTCCTCTCGGACGCGTGAGCCGCGGCATAAGGGGGATGAACGTACAGGATACGGAACTGGTCGGAATGGACGTTATCGATCCGGGCAAGTGCATCCTGGTCGTTACGGAAAAAGGCTTCGGGAAGCGTACGCCGGAGGATTTCTACCGCTGCCAGTCCCGTGGCGGTAAGGGAGTGCTCAATGTCAAGGTGACCGATCGCAACGGGGCCGTTGTTGGTTTTCGCCAGGTGGGAGACGACAGCGACATCATGCTGATCACCGATCGCGGTCGTCTGATACGTACTTCGGCGGCCCAGATCAGCAAGGTCGGGCGTGTGACGCAGGGTGTGAAGCTCATCGGTCTGGCCGACGGCGAAAAGGTGGTAGATCTTACGGTCCTGACCGAAACGGATGAAACAAGAGAGGAAGGCGAAAATTGAGAATCACGGAGCCTGTAGGCGTTATCGGGGCGGGCAGTTGGGGAACCACCTTGGCCCACCTCCTGGCTGCCAATGGCTTAAAAGTAAACTTGTGGGTTTTCGAAGAAGATCTCTTTGAAATAATTAAAGAAACAGGGGAAAACAAATTCTACCTCCCCGGATACAAACTGCATCCGAACCTCAGCCCGCAGAAAACGCTGGAGAGTGTCGTCCGGAACAGCGGGTTGCTCCTCATGGTCGTCCCCTCGCACGTATACAGGGGAGTTGCTATGAAGATGCTTCCCCTCATGAAGGACGACGCGGTGATCGTGAGCGCCACGAAGGGCATCGAAAACGAAACGCTCGTGACGATGTCCGGCATCTGGAAAGAGATCCTGCCGCCCGGGAGCAGGATCAGGGTTCTGTGCCTGTCAGGGCCTTCCTTTGCCAAGGAAGTCATGCAGAATATCCCGACGGCCGTGACTCTTGCTGGGGACGATATCGAGCTGACAAGAGATGTTCAGCAGGTAACTTCGACCAACCGGTTCCGGATCTACACCAGCCTCGACAAGGTCGGGGTGGAACTGGCGGGGGCTTCAAAGAACGTGATTGCCGTGGCTGCCGGGGTATGCGACGGCCTTGGCTTTGGATACAACACGAGGGCGGCTCTTATCACTCGCGGCCTGGCCGAAACCTCGCGCCTCGGAGTCAAGATGGGAGCGCATCCGCTTACCTTTTCGGGCCTGGCCGGGGTTGGCGATCTGCTGCTGACGTGCACGGGGGATCTCAGCCGCAACCGGACGGTGGGATTTCAACTGGGGCAGGGAAAGAAGCTGCAGGAAATCCTGAGCGGAATGCGGATGGTTGCCGAGGGGGTTATCACGGCAAAGTCGATCCACTTCCTGGCAAAGCGCATGGAAGTGGAGATGCCCATATGCGAGCAGGTATACCGGGTGCTCTACGAAGACAAGGATCCGCTCCAGGTGGTTCGGGACCTGATGGAGCGGGACCTCAAGCACGAGATGGAATACGACCCGGAGATATGCCGGTTCGAATAGCGGCAGCACTCTGAAATCAATGGATTTGAATGAAAAAGCGGGCTCTTTGAGCCCGCTTTTTGTTTTTCCTGACGCGCATGTGGTTTGTCATAATTGCATAATACCATGAAAACATAAGGCCATGGCATCATGATAGCATGAGAACATGGTTAATGCGCTCCCAAGCAAGGTATGTGAAGTCCTTTCCCTACGTGTCCTCTTTCGCAATATTTTATCCATCACCGGCGCTTTGTCCGATGAGCAAGCTCGTACAGTAGCCATCATGACGCCATGCGATCATGAGGACATGACGTAATGAAAGCATGACTGCATGGTTGCGTGGGGGTAAGGTGAGGGCGACAAAACCCCACATCCGGGCAGTCGAACAGCATGTGAATGCAGACGAGCGGGTGGCAGTTCGATATGAGGAAAGAATCGATTTGGCTGTAGTTGAAATGCATTCACAGCAGATCGATTGCAGGTTGCAACGGGGGCCTGTGCCGCGCGAAAGCCTTGATCTGTCATGGGATCATGTGGTAATGAAAGCATAATCCAATGATTACATAGAATCATGATATTATGAGGCCATGACATGAAAACCGTCGCCATTGTCAGTCAAAAAGGCGGGAGCGGCAAAACTACGATCGCCGTGCACCTTGCCGTGAGCGCCGAACGCGCAGGGAAAACAGCGGCCATAATCGATCTCGATCCGCAGGCATCTGCACTCGAATGGTTCACTCGCCGCGAAGCCGAAACGCCGGAGGTCATCACGGCGACGCCGCAGCAATTGCCTGCCCTGTTGAAAAGGGCGAAACAAAACGGTGCGCAATTCACCATCATCGACACGGCGCCCCACTCAGACCGGGCGGCGGTCATCGCGGCCGACGAGGCCGATGCGGTAATTATCCCCTGCCGCCCTTCCGCTTTTGACGTCGCCGCTATCGGTACCACGTTGAGTCTTCTCAAACTCAGCTCCGCCCTGGCGCGGGCCGCGATCCTTCTCAATGCCGCACCGCCGCGGGGCGCGATTACCGAAGTCGCCGCGGAGGGGCTGGCGGAGTTAGCTCCGGTTATTCCGGTGCGGATGTACAACCGTGTGGCATATGGGCATGCAGTGAACGGAGGGCACAGCGTCGAGGAGTATGAACCGGGCGGCAAGGCGGCTGAAGAAATCCGCGCCTTGTACCGATGGATCATGAAACGATGACATCATTATGCTATGATCTTATGAGGGCATGACATTATGGCGAAGACAGGTTCCCTGTTTCGGGCAAAACCCGAAGAAGTTAAACCGGTTACACCCGCGTTGCGCACTGAGCCCAAGAAGCCGAAGCGAGGAAAACATCTCATCAGCGGCCTGTTCGAGGAAACCACCTACAGGCAGTTCACAACCCTTGCCGCCGAACTGGGCCTGCAGCGACAGGACCTTTTGCGCGAGGCTTTGAACGATCTTTTCATCAAGCACGGCAAGCCTGATATTGCATAGTAAGGCCTCCCCGTCCCATCCTGCCGGCGAGAACCGGCAGGTATCCGAGTGCCGGACTGCAACAGCAGTATGGTTTTAATTATTGGCCCCATTTTCCGGCCGCTTTTGGAGCGGGCGGGTCAAAAAGATCGACGCAGGCACCTGTTCTCGATTCGCGGCCTACTACCTGAGCGGCGCGGAAGCATGATTGGACCGCGCAGGCGGCAGGTTTGCTTCGCAAAAACTGAAAGTGGCGGTCCATGTTCCGGAACAAACCGGTTAAATGACGGACTGCCACTTCACCATGTACTCCCGAAAGTCGAGTTTCTCTCCATCAACGGTGAACGTCCCGTCGCCGTTTGCAGTCCGTTCCACATCGACCCATGCATTGATCCCCTCCAGAACGAAAAGATTGTAGGAATCGATAAGATCTGTGTCCGTGACGCGGCATTCGATGTTGGCCAGGCATTCGGAAATGCATGGCGCTTTGACGGCCCTGCCAGGCAGGGGCGTGAGGCCGAACTCCGTAAACTTGTCCGTATCGCTGCCCGGGCAGTTGCCGATCTGAACGACCTTCTTCGCCATGTCGACGGCGGGGATGGCGGTGACGCATTCCGCTGTGGAACGCGCCCTGTCTTCGACATTTCACGCAGGAGGGGCTGTGCGGTCACGACTGGGGAGCGGTTAATGCGATTGCCGGTCAAACCGGCCCATTTGGAATTTTAGTGCGTGTGCGACTAATTTCATACCCGGAATGCGCCCTTCAGATTTGCAGCCGAAGCGCAGCGTTTGCGGGTTTGCATTGGCATGACGTCATGATATCACGGTAGCATGACATCATGAGGACATGGCAAAGAATGTTCTTGTTCCAGGCAAAAAGCAAAAACCCAGGCTGCGGCGACGTGGCGGGGATGGACCGAAACGCCTCGGGTGGCAGCGCCGGTCAAGACCACCGGAATGCGCCATTCCGATTTGCAGCCGCATGAGAGTTGAAAGCTCATCGTTTGAGGGTCCGCATGGCGCATGATGCCATGATACCATTGTGTCATGATATTATGCGAACATGATATCATGACAAAGAATGTTTTTATCCCAGGCAAAAAAACTAAAAACCCAGGCTGCGGCGGCGTGGCGAGGATGGACCGAAACGCCTCGGGTGGCAGCGCCGGTCGTGACCACCGGAATGCGCCCTTCCGATTTGCAGGCGCTGATTGTTGAAAGCTCATGGTTTGCGGGTTTGCATAGGCATGACGCCATGATATGACTGGAGCATGATATTATGACAACATGATATCATGACAAAGAATGCTTTTATTCCAGGCAAAAAATAGAAACACCGCTGCGGCGACGAGGCGGGGATGAACCAAAATGCCGGGGGGCGGTTCCGGTCAGGACCAGAGAAGGCAACTATTCCGCAATCATGCCGGATCGGTGTCCGGCAGCCGATGCCGGGGCTCACCTGCATACCTTGTTTCCCTCGGAAAACAATTGGTTTCCCTACCCAATTTTGTTAATGTACTCACTTCATAATTTGTAATTCGGAGGAAAACTGAAAGCCCGTGATAGCGTGGACCAAACAATTTCTGGCGAATACCGCCGCCATGGTGCGCAGGGATCCGTTCGGATATTCGGTTGACACCAAGCCGCGATTCCCCCTGCAGACCTGGTTCGAGCGGATGGTTGCCAGGGTTACCGTGCCCGAAGATCAGCAGATGACCCTGGAAGAGTTGTCCAGGCGCGGTACGCTGATTTACGCCATGAAATATCCCTCGCAGCTTGATTTTGTCTATGCAAGCATGCGTTTGCACCAGCTCGGCCTCGTATCCCCCACTTTCATTTTCGACATGCACCCCTACTTCTGGCAGCCCCGCTGGTTTGCACTCAAGACCCTGGCCTACCACTTCGGCCACCTGGTCCGCCGGGGCGCCTTTCCGGACCCTTATACAGCCGGCCATTACGCGGAGAAGGTCAAAGCCGGCGAGTCCGGTGTTTTCTTTCTCACGGGCAAGCGCGGCTACTACCGCAGCACGGTCCTCGTTGGGAGCGACCCTGTCGAGCACCTGGTCGAAATCCAGAAACAGTGCGACCGGGATATTTTCATCGTTCCGCTGGTCCTGCTGTATACACGGCGTCCGGAGGGGAAACGGCGGGGGCCGTTCGAGCTTTTTCTCGGCAACCGAAAACAGGCCGGACCCTTTCGTAAGCTTTTCTCGTTCATGGCCGGCAACCCCGAAGCGGTAATGGAAACGGGGGAACCGATCAACCTGAGGGAGATCGTTCCGGAACTTTCCGATGATCTTTATCAGAAGCGAAAGCAGATTTTCGAGCTTCGCCGAAACCTGATCGATTCGGTGGACATCATCAAGCGCGCCATTGTCGGCCCGATCCTCAAGAGCAAGCTTGAGATGAAGGAAATCATCCTGCATCATCCCAAGCTCGAGAATTCGATGCAGCGGCGTGCCCGCGCAGCGTCCCAGGAAATCTGGAAAGTGCGCATGGAAGCCGATAATTATCTTGAGGAAATCGCCGCGAACTACAGCAGCGGCTTCATCCAGGTTGCATCGAGGCTTTTCGGCTGGGTGTGGAGCAAACTCTACGACGGCCTGGACCTCGATTTCGAAAGCCTGCAGAAGGTAAAGCGCGCTGCGCGCCAGAATACGGTCGTGTACATACCCTCTCACAAGAGCCACATGGATTACCTCCTGCTGTCTCATCTGCTGTACACGAACAACCTGTATACGCCCTTCATCGCGGCGGGGAAAAACCTGGCTTTCTGGCCCCTGGGATCACTTTTCCGAAGGGGCGGCGCCTTTTTCATCCGCCGGAGTTTCAAAGGGCTGAAATTCTATGCGGAAGTTTTTTCGCTCTATGTAAAGACGATGGCTCAGCTCGGGCACAACATAGAGTTTTTCATAGAGGGAGGGCGCAGCAGGACCGGAAAGCTCGTGCTGCCCAAGCTCGGACTCCTGGCCATTCTGATCCAGGCCGTGGAGGAAGGCTTCTGTGAAGACCTCGTTTTCGTGCCGACCTCCATCTGCTACGACCGCATCCCCGAGGAGGAATCCTACCTCAAGGAGATCTCCGGAGGCACGAAGGAGGAAGAAAACCTCGGGCAGCTCGTGCGCGTGCAGCGGGTCCTGAGAAAGCGCTACGGGAGAGTCTACGTCAAGTTTGCCGAGCCGGTCTCACTCCGGCAGTACCTGGAACGCCACAATTGCGACCTGGCAAAGATGGCGCCTAAAGAGCGCCACGCGATGTATCGCGATTTTGCCTACCGCATCATCAACTGCATCAACCAGGTTTCGCGGGTCACCCCGCATGCCCTGGCGGCTTCGGCCCTGCTCACCTCGGCGCGGCATGGGGTTTCGATGGCCGAATTCCACGAGGTATCTCGAATCTTTTTCGAGTACCTGAAATATCGTGAAGTCGGGCTTTCGAACACGCTCAAGAACCTGGAATCGAGCCTGGAAGATTCGCTTCGTGACCTGGAGCGCAGCAAACTGGTCGGAAAGCTCAAGGATGAAGACGACGACCTCGAGGAAGAAGTCTTCACCATGGAAGACAACAAGCGGCTCACTCTCGAATACTACAAGAACAACATAATCCATTTTCTGCTCCCGGCCGCTTACGTTTCCACGTCGATCCTCGCGCAGCAGACTTTCCGGTTCAGCGTTAGCCAGGTGCTCGAAGACGTCACATTCATGAAAAACTTCTTTAAATTTGAGTTCGTTTACGATAACGAACTAAGTGATCAAAAGCTCACCGCGGATGTTCTGGACGCCTTCGAGAGCATGGGGTTTTTGCATCGAATGGGCGAAGGGGACCAGCCCTACATTCTTGCCCACAAAGGGTTGAGCGCGGCCCATGCCTTTCACGGCCTGCTGCGCAACTATTTCGAGGGCTACTGGCTGGTGCTGCGTGGCTTGCGTTATTTGCAGAAAAACGGATATACGGAAAAGGATTTTACCAAAAAGATACTGAGCCTGGGGCAGAAGGCGCTGAAACTTGAGCTGGTGGAAAGGCCGGAGTGCATTTCCAAGATAATTTTCGATAACGCGCTAAAGCTCTGTATCGAGAAAAACATCATCGCAAAGAAGGTCAACGGAGACAAAGGAAAAGAAGAAGAACTCTGCCCGGGAACTGAAAACCGCGCTCTCGTCCAGTTTTACAGTAAACAGATCAGCCGCTTCCTCCGGTCGCCCCATTTCGCGCTGCAGTAGTAAGCTGACCACTTGCAAGAGCGGGCCGTTCACATTCCCTGAATCGTCAACACCGGACCGACGTTTCTCCTTCATGGCAGGAACACGGATTGGAGCCGGCTGGTTCCGATGCGTTTTTCTTGGGGATAAATCATTGTTCTTCCGCTTCGCACGTGCGAAAGCGAATGATATTCCTGCGGCATATGAGAAAATTTAGGAGGCATTAGATGGAAATAACCGTTCACCCATTGGAGCCCGACAAAAGGCGCCCCAAACCGAAAGACGAGAAAAACCTGGTTTTTGGCCGTACTTTCAGCGATCACATGTTCATGATGGACTGGGACAAAGGGAAGGGCTGGCACGATGCGCGCGTAGTGCCCTACCAGCCCCTCGCAATGGACCCCGCCGCAATGGTTCTCCATTACGGGCAGGGAATATTCGAAGGCCTCAAGGCATATCGCTGGCCGAACGACAAGATCTGTGTCTTCCGTGCGGAAAAGAACTTCCAGCGCTTCAACAACTCGGCGCACCGGATGTGCATGCCCGAACTCGATATCGATTTCCAGAGACAGGCACTGGAAGAGCTGCTCAAGCTGGATAAGGACTGGGTGCCTCACAGCGTGGGTTCCTCCCTGTACGTGCGGCCGACCATGATTGCAAACGAACCGCACCTGGGCGTCCGCCCGGCCAGCCAGTACATCTACTACATCATCACCGGACCGGTTGCCGCCTATTATGCCGAGGGGTTCAATCCCGTAAAGATTTACGTGAGCGAGGAATACATCCGGACCGTCAAGGGCGGGCTGGGCGAAGCCAAAACGATGGCAAACTACGCGTCGAGCCTCTATGCACAGGAAGTCGCCAAGAAAAAAGGCTTCACGCAGGTGCTGTGGCTCGATGGCGTTGAGCGGCGGTATGTCGACGAAGTCGGCACCAGCAACATCTTTTTCCGGATCGGCGACGAACTTGTCACGCCCATGCTGACAGGCGCCATCCTGCCGGGCGTCACCCGGATGAGCGTCCTGGATCTTGCCAGGGACTGGAACATCAAGTGCACCGAGCGCCAGATCTCGATAGATGAAGTGATCGACACCATCAAATCCGGCGAAATGAAGGAAGTGTTTGCCACCGGAACTGCGGCGGTCATTTCCCCCGTCGGTTCGATCTCTTACCGGGATGAATGCTTCCAGGTGCAGGACGGCCGTGTCGGGGATTGGGCCGTGAAGTTCTACGAAGAGATCCTCGGCATTCAGTATGGTGAGAAAAAAGACAAATTCGGGTGGGTAAAACAGCTGAACGTCTGATCCAGGACCGTGGAGCTTTTTACCCCATGTGCCATATATTTCCTGTGAAACCGGAGTGTTAATTTATAGCAAGATGTTGCTTTTCAATACCGTATGCTTAAATTCAGGTAAAGGCCGACAAGATGTCGCCTTCTCCTAACCTCTCAAGCCCTGTTCAGCTTCCCCCCTCCGGTTGAACAGGGCTTCTGTTTGTTGAGCCACCTGGTCCACATTTTCAAAAAGCCTGGCGTGTCCGGCCGGACGGAAGCGGCAATCATTGCGGCACGCCTGAAATTGATCTAGAATTCTTTACCATCCCCCAAGCGGGCGATTCTTGCATGTAACGAATCAGCCAGAAATGCCCTCGTGTATTTTCGGAAGGGCCATGGAGTTCCGTTTTTGTCCAGCAAAGGAGGGAGTCATGGATTGCCTGGTGGTATCGCAGGATGAAGGGATTGCAACCATCCGTCTGGCCAGGGATAAGGTGAATGCCCTGAATGAAGCGGTCGTTGCGCGCCTGGAAGAGAATTTCAAAACATTCGAACAGGACGACGGCATCAGGTCGGTGATCCTCACGGGAACGGGCAAATTCTTCTCCTTCGGGTTCGATATCCCGGAGTTCCTGAGTTATTCTAAAGAATCCTTCGAAAGATACGTGACCGCTTTCGCCCGGCTATATTCGTATATCTTTCTTTTTCCGAAACCGGTGATTGCCGCCCTGAACGGGCATACCATCGCCGGCGGATGCATGCTCGCCCTCGCATGCGATCACCGGGTCATGATTGAAGGAAAGGCGCGGATTTCCCTTAATGAAATCGGCTTCGGCTCTTCCGTTTTTGCCGGAAGCGTCGAGATGCTGCGATACTGCGTCGGGTCGAAAAACGCTCAGGATGCCCTGTTCTCGGGTACGATGTATTCGGCGCGGGAAGCCCGGGAGATCGGCCTCATAGATGAAGTGGCCGAAACCGAAGACCGGGTGTTGCCCATGGCGGTCGAAGCTGCCCGCCGGCTCGGGGGGAAGGAGCCCAGGGCGTTCGCAAGCGTCAAGGGGCTTCTGCGCAGGGAGATTGCCGAGCGCATTGCGGGGCAGGAGAGCCGGTCGATCCGGGAATTCCTCGACATCTGGTATTCGGAAAATACATGGAAGAAGCTCCTGGAGATAAAGATCAGCAGGTGAATGCTGCTCCGGCCGGATTCGCAACGGGGTTGCGGGAGAATGGGAAGGCAGGTCTCCGGAAAGGATTTGAAGAGGTAACCACAAGCTGGAAAAAATGATCCTTCTCATAAACCCGCCACTCGTAAAACCTTCGGAACCGCCCCCCGGCCTTGCGCGCCTCCATGGTGCGCTTGTCGCCTCAGGTGTCAGGTGCTCTGCAATAGATGCAAATATCGAGGGCATAGAGCACCTTCTCGGGATGTCGCCGCCCCAGTCCGATCGATGGACGCTCCGGGCGGTTCGGAACGGGGATAAAAATCTCGGTCTCATCCGGAGCCCGAAAGGCTATCTTAATTTCGAACGCTACAAGCGCACCGTGGCGGACCTCAACAGGCTCCTGGAAAAGTCGGCCGACAACGGTGGGGTGCGGCTGAGCCTCTCCAACTATCATGACGGAACCTTATCGCCGGTGCGGAGCGGCGATCTGCTCCGGGCCGCCGCAGAATACGAGCGCAACCCCTTCTACCCATATTTTTCGAGAAGGCTGACCGAGGCAATAGAAAAGGAAAGGCCGGATATCGCCGGCTTTTCCGTGAATTATCTCAGCCAGGCTTTGAGCGCTTTCGCCATGATGGGCTTTTTAAGAGCGCGTTTCCCCGGGGTGCGCATCGTTGCGGGCGGAGGTCTCGTGACGTCCTGGGTCCGCTCTCCCGGCTGGAAGAACCCTTTTACCGGCCTTGTCGACAATGTCGTGGACGGGCCGGGCGAACAGGCGCTGCTGTCCCTCGCCGGAAAAGACTCTTCCCGCCTGACGGATGCGGTGCCTTCTTTCGATCCGTTCCCCTTGGGGAGCTACTTCTCTCCCGGGCCGATACTTCCCTACAGCACGTCTTCCGGGTGCTACTGGAACAGGTGCTCCTTCTGCCCTGAAAAAGCGGAGGGAACGCGTTACCGGCAAAGCAGGCCGGGAAGTGTGGCGGAGGAGGTGCGCGCCCTGAGCGCGAAAATGCGGCCTGCGCTTCTGCATTTTCTGGACAGCGCTCTCAGTCCTGCCGTAATGAAAACGTTGGCGAAAACGCCTCCAGGGGCCCCCTGGTACGGGTTTGTCCGGATCACGCAACGCCTGGCCGACCCCGACTTCTGCCGCGCCCTGAAGGCCTCCGGATGCGTCATGCTCAAGCTCGGGCTCGAATCGGGCGACCAGGCAGTGATCGATGCCGAGGACAAGGGGATAGACCTGACGGTGGCATCCCGTGCGTTGACTGCCCTGAAGGGGGCGGGTATAGCCACCTACGCATACTTTCTTTTCGGAACGCCCTCGGAATCGGAGGATGCGGCCCGGCGCACGCTCGATTTCGTGGTGCGCCATCACGCATACGTCGATTTTCTCAACCTTGCGATTTTCAACATGCCGGTAAATAGTCCCGACGCTGCCCGATTCGGCACCGCCCCGCACTACGACGGCGATCTATCCCTCTATACCGGTTTTTCGCATCCGAAAGGGTGGGACCGGGCAAGGGTTCGAAGTTTCCTGGAAAGGGAATTCAAAAAGCATCCGGCGATCGGCCCGATCGTGGCCAAAGACCCTCCCCACTTTACATCGAACCATGCTCCGTTTTTTGCCGGCGTCTGACCGGGACGGGCGCACATAGGCCGACTATTTCTCAAAAAGCATCGAGGCTGAAAGCCTCTCAGACAGTTGAAAAAGCCCTCAATCCGTCACCCCGACGAAAGTCGGGGTCCAGAAGTGCTTGAAAACACTGGATTCCGGCTTTTGCCGGAATGACGAAAAACGGCATTGGCGCGGAAATCGGAGATACCGTAGGGGAAGTCTACCGGGGGTGATGAGCGGGATACCCTGCAGGTTTGCGGGGAGCTACCGCGTTTCGGTGTCCGGGATATGCGTTTCTTTCGGTCCCTTTATCCGGTTTCTTTTCCTCAGGCTCATGATGTGGCGGAAGCGGAACCATCTCTCCACCTTGTCCTTGTAGGCCAGGGCGACGAAGGTAAGAACCAGGGCCACGCCGCAGACGACTCCGAACTGCACGTATTTGTGGAGCCGGATATAATTTCCGCCCATGGTGAGCAGAACCGTGCCGAACAGCCTTCCGACGCCGCCGATCATTATGAATTCGAAAGTCGTCAGTTCGCCGAGACCGAGGATGTAGCAAAGATAATCTTTGGGAAAACCGGGAAGCAGAAAAAGAAGGAAAACGATGTAGGCGCCTTTGTGGTGCAGAAGAAAGTTGAAGCGTCCCAGCGTCTGACCGGGTACGAACTTCTTGACGAAAGGTCTGCCCAGAGAGCGCGAGAGGGCAAAGGCTACATAGGACCCGAGGGTCAGGCCGATGGTCGAATAGAGCGTTCCCAGCCAGGGGCCGTAAACATATCCGCCGATAAGTCCGGTGACGTCGCCGGGGATGGGGGCAGCAATAACCTGAAGCGCCTGCAGGACAATGAAACCTGCGAAAGACCAGGGGCCGAGCGATTCGAGAAATCCGGCGATACGGCGTTTGCTAATGAAAAACTGCAGCATGCCGGTTTCGTAGATGAGAAAAGTGGCCCCTGCAATTACGAGAATGATCAGGGCGAACTTCAGGACGGCGTGATTCTTATTGTTCGTGACGGCCGAACTTTCCCGATCTGATTCCATGTTCCCTTTCAAATCCTTCCCAGCCCATTTGGAAGTGTAACAGCCAACTTTTATAAAGAGAAGCTCGGGAGAGGGCAAAACATGCTCTCGACCGGCTTTTTCGGCTCTTGGGTCACCGGCCTGGAAGGCCATGCCGGAATGGAAAAGGGAGCGGAAATGAAAAGGATACAAATACCTGATCAGGAAAAATCGATTTGTTTCTTTTTCATTTTTTCGATGAGGGTGGTTCGATTCAGCCCCAGGAGCTTTGCGGCCTTGTTCTTGACTCCCCCCGACCTCTGGAGGGCATCGAGAATGAGCCGGTTTTCCAGCTCATCCAGAGTTTCCTTCAGGTTGATTCCGTCGTTTCCAAGCTCGATTCTCTTGACCTCGACCTGCTGCGGAATCTGCATTCGCTTTGGCAAATCTCCAACCTGTATTTCGTCATTATCGGTAAGAATGACAAGGCGCTCGATCACGTTTTCCAGTTCGCGCACATTACCCGGCCAGTCGTAAAGCTCCAGGCTTTCTATTGCGGCCCTGGACATCTTCTTTTGCGGAATGTCTTTCTTCTGGCAATGCTGTTTGAGAAAGTGCTGGATCAGAAGCGGGATATCCCCCTCCCGTTCCCTCAGGGGCGGGACATGGATGGGAATGACGTTGAGGCGGTAGAACAGGTCCTCGCGAAACTCGTTCTCGGTGACTGCCCGTTCCAGGTCTTTATTGGTCGCCGCCACGATGCGAACGTCGACTTCGATTGTCCTGGAACCACCGATTCTCTGGAACTTGGTTTCCTGCAGGAATCGCAGGAGCTTGACCTGGAGCTTCGGGCTCATCTCGCCGATTTCGTCCAGGAAAACGGTTCCCTTGTGAGCCAGTTCGAACCGGCCGCGCCGTTCTTTGAAGGCGCCCGTGAAGGCTCCCTTCTCATGGCCGAAAAGCTCGCTTTCGAGAAGTTCTTCCGGAATCGCTCCACAGTTGATCGGAACGAAGGGCATGTCGTGGCGGGTACTGTGAAAATGGATGGCGTTGGCGATGAGTTCTTTTCCGGTGCCGCTCTCACCCGTGACGAGAACGGTGGAATCCGTCTTCGACACTCTCCTGATGATGCGGTAGAGCGTCTGCATTGCGGAACTCTGGCCTATCAGGCGGTCTATCCTCTGGTGATCCTCCACCTGGGTGCGAAGGAGCACGTTTTCATCCTGCAGGTCTTTTAGCTCGATGGCCCGCTTCAGGGTGAGGACTATCTCATCCAGGTTTGCCGGTTTGGAGAGGTAATCGTAAGCGCCGCGTTTCATGGCTTCGACCGCGGTTTCGACCGTACCGAAGCCTGTCAGCACTATAACCAGCGTTTCCGGACAGTTCCTGGTAAAGTAGGCCAGGACATCGAGCCCGCCTATTCCAGGCATCGACAGGTCGGTCA
>JAEZXS010000383.1 GCA_023442755.1 Pseudomonadota bacterium
TCCCTCCCTGATGATTTTCGTGGCCTCGTGGATTCTCACGGGGATCTGGTTCGAGAAATATCTGCTGGTGGCCCCGTCCATATTGAAGGAGCCCCGGCTGCCGCTGGGATTGCTCGAACTGCTCATATCGGCCGGGTTCCTCGGTCTCTTTGCATTCTGCATCTGCTGGTTCTGGGAACGCTATCCCATCCTGGCCGTCACCGACCCGGTATTCGGGAGGGCCCTGGAACCGGAAGAAGAGGAAGTGGACGTCGTCTGAGGGCGTTCCGGCGATTGCGCGTCAATGACGATCTGTTCGGCTGACTGTTTTCGATTGAGAGAAAATGGCTGAAACAAGTGGAAACCCGAAAATTGTAGCCCGTTGGTGGAATCTCTGGTTCTGGGTGGCCTCCCTTATCATGCTGACCCTGCTCTATTTCTATTTCATTTTTCCCAGGCAGAACATAGGGCCGCAGCAGCCCATTTATTTCAGCCACCGCGTCCATGCCGGGGTCAAGCAAATCAACTGCCGGTTCTGCCATCCCTTCGTCGAGCGCTCTCAGCACGCAGGACTGCCGGAAGTCGAAAAGTGTTTTTTCTGCCATGAGTACATCATTCCGATGCACCCGCAGATTCAGAAGGAGAAGGAGCACCTCGACCAGAAAGTACCGGTTCCGTGGGTCCGGATTTTCTTCGTCCCCGATTTCGTCAAGTTCCGGCACCAGCCTCATATCCAGTTCGGGAAACTGGAGTGCGTGCAGTGCCACGGCGATGTGCCGTCCATGGACCGGCTGCGTAACGTAAATTTTCAGATGAAGTTCTGTATCGACTGCCACAAACAACGGAATGCGCAGCTCGACTGCTACCTGGGCTGCCATCATTGATTTCCGTATTTCATGTGCTGAACGCAAGTTGGCGAGAGAGGTGAAAAGAAGTGCGCTTCCTCAAGGTTGAAGAAAACGGGACCGCAAAACTCTTCTTTCTGAGTTCGGCCGTTTGGTTCGTCCTCGGTACCCTGCAGGGGATCACCGATGCGACCGATATGGTTATCCCCGATCTGTTTGGAGGTATCCCCTGGCTGGTGTTCAGCAGGGTGCGACCGATGCACACCAATACTATGATCTTCGGTTTCGTCGGCAGTGCGCTCATCGGCGCCGGGTATTACATAATTCCGGCGGTTCTCAGGAGTCCGCTGTGGAGCGAAAGGCTGGGGAAGGTATCGCTCTGGGTTTGGAATGTTTCCATCGCTTTGGGCGATGTCACACTCGGCATGGGGTATTCTCAGGGCAGGGAATATGCCGAATGGATCTGGCCGGCGGATGTGGGAATCCTGCTCTCATTTGCCCTCACATTTTTCAACTGCCTGCAGACCGCAATCAGACGCCGGGAAAAAATCATGTACGTTTCCGTCTGGTACATTTTCGCGGCGCTGATATATACTTGGCTGATCTACTTTTTCGGAAATGCGGTATGGAACCCTTCGACCGGTTCGATAACCGGGATGCCGGACGCCATTCTCGCCTGGTTCTACGGCCACGGAATCGTGGGCCTCTTCCTCACGCCGCTTGCGGTCGCCATAGCGTACTACATCATACCGCGGGTGGCCAGGAGCCCGCTCTACAGCCATACGCTTTCGCTGGTCGGGTTCTGGACGATCCTGGTCATCTACACCCACATCGGGACCCATCACCTCCTGCAGACTCCCGCCCCGACCTGGCTCAAGACCCTTGCAGTCTCCGGCAGCATCGCCATGATCATCCCCGTTCTGACGGTTCTGATCAACCTGTGGCTTACCATGCGGGGGCGGCTGGGGATGTTTCACCAGGATATCGCCGGGAAGTTCGTCATGGCCGGCCTTCTCTGGTACATCCTGACGTGCTTTCAGGGCCCGATCCAGGCACTCCCGATCGTCCAGCGGGTAACGCACCTGAATAACTGGGTCATCGCGCATTCCCACATGGGGGTGTTCGGATTTGCCGGCACCATAGCCCTGGGCGGGCTTTACTACATACTGCCGCGAATCACCAAAAGGCCTCTTTACAGCACACGGCTCGCTGACGTTCAGTACTGGTTGCTTTTGCTCGGGATGACCGGTTTTTTTGCGGTCCTCACGGCCGGAGGGCTTGTGCAGGGAAATAGCTGGCTCAACGGGGAGACGGTTTACCGCACGCTTCCCATGCTGCACATATACCTGATTATACGCGCGGCCTTCGGGGTACTCTTTGTCGGGGCCGCTTTCATCGGACTCTATAACGTGATCAGGAGCATTGCCGGAGCGCGGGTTCAGGGAGAACTGCAATGAAGATGACCCCAACCGTACTCGTCCTGGGAGGTTTGATCGTTTTTGCCCCTGTGTTTTTCATGCACGTCGTTCTGCCCTGGATGACGATAAGCGAGCAAGGCTCCGAGATATTCAGGCCCCGCACCCCGCTCGAAGAGGAAGGCAGGAATGTTTACGTCAACAACGGATGTACGTACTGCCATACGCAGTTCATCCGCAACATAGACTGGGGTATCGGAGCAACCCGTGTGGCCCATTCGGGCGATTACGTGGAGGACCGGCCCCACCTGATCGGAACGGAACGCACCGGGCCCGACCTTTCGCAGGAAGGCGGGGAACATTCGGATGACTGGCACATGGCTCATTTCATGAACCCCAGGTATACCCGGCCCGAATCCATAATGCCGTCCTGGGAGTTCCTGGGAATGGAGAAAATTCGAGCCCTCATAGCATACAAACAGTGCCTCGGGTTCAAGATGGCGGATGAGCGCATGGCGAGGCAGAGATTCTGGAAAGCGGAATCGATAAAGGCCTTTGAATCCGGTCCTGAAGCAAATGTGGAATGGCTGCACTCGCACATTCCGGAACCCTGGCGGCAGCTCCCCAACCCGTACATGACGACGAAGGCCGGTTTGCGCAGGGGACACCGCGTCTATCAGAGCTATTGCATCGGATGCCATGGACCGATCGGCGACGGGATGGGTCCCGCCCAGCCGTTTATATATCCTCCGCCCCTGAACTTTACCATTCTGAAGGACCGGGGCATCTCGGGGGGAATTCTCTATTACCAGATCATGAATGGAATCACCGGCACGGCAATGCCCTACTTCAAGAAAGACCTGGAGTCGGAGAAGATTTGGGAGGTGGGCAACTACGTGGCGATCACCTTTATCGGCCAGAGTGATGCTCACGCCGAGCCCCGGGGCATCGATGTCTCCTACGAGCCGCTGGAAAAGGATAAGTGATGTACATCGGTGGATGGCTTACCCTGGTTGTGCTCAGTCTCAGCGTGAGTCTCGCCGCCTTCCTGTGGGGGCTCAAGTCGGGCCAGTTCTCCGACCAGGAAAGGGCTAGGTTCCTTCCTCTCGGGAAGGACCTGATGACTCAGCCGGTTGTCGGCGCGTCCCGCCGAAAGCAAAAGTTGCAGTCGGCGATGCTGCTCGTTATCGTAATACTGGCTTTGAGCGCTTTCGGCATAGCTTTGTCGATGAGCCTCTACTATCGCTGAACGGACAGAGAGCATGCGATATTTTGTCTGGGTCGATTTTCAATATGAAATGATTGCCCTGTTTCTGGGGGCCGTGGGTCTCATCCTGTCTTATATCGCCTGGGGCAGCTACCCGAAGAGGCGTCACTCGAGGACCCCCGAGGAGATCGAGGAGAGGCGGGGGCACGAAATACAATCGGGGCACCAGACCGAGAAGAACCCCATAGCCCCGTTTCTCATCTTTGCATACATCGGCCTGACCGTGTGGGCGATTTCATACCTGGTGTATGTCTGGGCAAGCGAAAGCAAATTCTAGCGGCGGAGATTCCCGGAAAATGAACGGCCTGCCTCACGACGAAGATCAAAGAAGCACGGGCTACACCTGGGCTATCATCACGGGAATTGCCGGAATGTTCCTTCTCTGGGGGTTTCTCATCTTCTTTGTCATTGGCGACAAGGGCCCTCCGGTGTGGGACTTCAGCGTGATTCCGGATATCCCCGGAGAATCCTTCTATTCGACCTATTCTCCAACCAGGCCGCACGGCATGGCGCCCGGAAACATCCCGATGCCGTCCTATCCGCAGCACGTGATGGGGCCCCCGACGGAGAGCCAGCGATTGGAGCTTTCACCGAAATGAAAAATTCCGCTTTTCCGAAAACCGCAGCGCTCTTCCTGCTGTTCGCTCTTGCAGTCCAGTTCCTTTACGGCTGCAACTACGCCAGGATGCGGGACGATGAGGCCGTCCAGACCTACAACGAGGAGTTTCCGACCATGCCCAAGAAGACCATCCCGGTAGACGGAGGCATCTGGATCGAACGGGAGGCCAATCCCATGGAAATGGTCAATGCGGTCGAGCCGACCCCGGAAGCCGTTGCCCTCGGGGCGGAGAGGTATGGTTTTTACTGCATCCAGTGCCATGGACCCAAGGCGGATGGAAACGGGACGGTCGGGCAGAGCTTTGCCCCGGTCCCGACAAACCTGAGGCAGGCCCAGGTGCAGGACCAGAGCGACGGCGAGCTTTTCTACAAGATCCGGTTCGGTTTCAACCGGCACCCGGCCCTCTATTCGACGGCCTCGGACATGGAAACCTGGGCCGTTATCCGCTATCTGCGCTCCCTTGCCAACAAGGTATGACTTCTTCGACCGGTGGAATAGAGGTTCATCCCCGTGTTTGAACTCCTCGCCCCCTTTACGGTCGGACTCCTCGGCAGCCTGCACTGCCTCGGAATGTGCGGACCGCTGATCCTTGCCTGGTCCCTCCACCGCCGGACGACCGCGCCGGCAGGCGCCGCTTTCCCGCTGACCGTGGAGCTTCCCCACCATCTTCTCTTCCATTTCGGACGGATAACCACTTACGCGGTCCTTGGCGCAATCGCGGGGGGCCTTTTTGAATCCCTTGCCGTACAGAAATTCTCGATGCTCCACCGCGGCGTGCTCTTGATTGTCGCCGGGTGCCTGACCCTGGCCCTGGCACTCGCGCTCCTGCGGCTGGTCCCAATCCCGGCCTTCCTGGTGCGCCTTTTCGCTCCCGGCGCTTCCCTGGGCGGCAAAATGAGCAGTTGGGCGGCATCAGACAATCCGGTGCACAGGGCGGCCCTCGGCCTTGCCGCCGGCCTCGTGCCCTGCGGTCTTACCTGGGCGATGCTCGTGGCGGCCGCCGGCACCATGCATGCCGTCCGGGGGCTTCTGACGATGCTTGCCTTCGGCCTCGGAACCCTGCCGCTCCTTCTGCTGACGGGGCTCTCCGCTTCGTTTATCGGTGTCCGAATGCGCCTCGCCGGCGAGAAAGCGGCCGCAATTGCGGTGGGGGCAATGGGCCTCCTGCTTCTGGCCAGGGGAATTGCCCTCGTCTGCGGATTCGGCGACCACTGCGGAACCGATTCCTTTTATTTGAGCTGGATTGAGCGATTCACTGAAAAGTAGCTCAGGCAGGCAATCGGCTCGACAACAGCGCACACAATCCCCCTTGAAAGTTGTATTTCTCGTTCCCATGCTATACGCATCCGCGTCAACTTAAAGAACAGAAGCCGCGAAGAAAAACGAACTGTAAACAACTGGAGGGTGTCGACACTCTTTTGTGGGAGCGGCTTGCAGCCGCGATTGGATGAGCGGAGCACATTGATGTAGGCAGGATCATGGATCTTCTTTGCTCGCAAAACTTTTCAAGACGGCCTGAGCTCATTTTCTTCCAGGCTTTTCTTCGCTCCCGCGTTTCGAGGGATTCGCGTCTTCGCGCGGGAAAAAAATCATGACCTGGCCGTATTGTCTTCTCCGGCCATGATCGCTGTCCGGTCCTGGCAGGACCGCTCCCACAAGTGCTGGGATTATTTCGTATTTCTTTCAGTTGGCCCTTCTTCGCGCCTTGTTCCTGTTAAGTTTCTGTTAAGTTGACGGCTATGCGCTCTGGGCCGGGATTTGTCTTCCCCAAGCGAAGCGAAGGAGCAATCGGCCTGCCCAAAAATTCAAAACCATTGAAAAGGTTGAACAACATTGAATAAGGTCGAAACGCAGGGTTGAAAAACGTTGAAGGGGGGTTGAAACAGATTGAAAAGGTTGAAATCGAGTCCAGAGGCCGATTTGCATGTAAAGGAACGGACAGAATATTCGCCGCGTGGACGCGGAAGGCGGGAGCGGTTCGGCTTTCCCGGCGCACTCCGTGTCCGGCGATATCCGCCTTCGGTTTCCCGGACTTCAGATATTCTTTTGCCAAAGATCCCCGGGGCAGTCTGCCCCTGTTTTCGGTTCCGCCAAGCGCGGAAAGAAAATTTTCCATAAGCTGCGGAGCCGGCAAAGATCGGTTTGCCCGGCGCACGCGGCCAACGATATCTGCCCCTGTTTTCAGGTAGTGGAAGTTTTTGTAAGTCGCAGGGAATAAAGGGGCATGAACTGTCACTTATGCTGCATAGTTGAGTTTAACTTCTGATCAAAGGCAAAGATATCAAAAAAAATAGCAATCGCTCGCAGTGGCAACATCTACCGGATTTACTCCAGTTCCACATCGATGCCAAACCAGGAGCCTTTACGAATGAAACGCGCAAGACGTGCAACGGTGATCATGCCGGCTGGCTTGCGGTCCGTATTATTCGCCCATGCGGTGACCTACAATTACGTACCGGAAGCGCGTCACAGAAGTCCACTACGACGACGGTTCCTTGGTAGCATATATCTATGCCGAAACCGGCGATCAGGCATCTTTCACTCAGTTCAAATATGTGTAATAACTTCGTGGTTGACGCTTCGAATGTTGCATGGTTCAATATCCCGACTCCATTTTAACAGCATCCGAGACACACTGTCGAATACATAAACTAATATCATTGAAGGAATTAGTATTGTGATACGAGTTGTTTGGCTTTCCGGTATTACGGGTCTGGTTATTCCAGTCTTGGTGTGTATGACTAATGCAATAAAAATTGCATTCGACTTGCGTATTCCTCTAAAGACCCGTGTCTTTACCGACCACTTGATTGGTTTTCTGTGGCCAAGCGCATTGATGATAATGGGGGAACAGGTCAGTATTTCGATTTGTGCCATTCTCATTAATGCATTTTTCTATGCTGGTATAGGGACTTTTTTTTGGCTTGGATTGCACAAAAATAGATGGATTCTCTGCGCTGTGATAGTGTTTATCGCTTTGTGGCTTTACGTCAGCTTCTCCAGCTTCTTTACGATATGACAGACGTATAGGATGGATGCAAAGAGGCTAACTGGGCGGGGACCAAGTGAACCCCACCCGACCGGACCGGTCACACCTACTCCCGACCTGAACCTTTGACCTCACGCAATTCTGTTAAGAGGGATTGGTAAAATATATGGTCCAGTGAGTGGCAAACCTATGACCTGGTGTGACGTTCTCCAAGTTCCATGTTACTAATCCCTTCATAAATAAGCGAACATGTGGTATGTTCGGGGCATGAAAGAACTCGACGGACGAAAACTTGGACGAAAGACCCTCGAAGAGATCCGGATCCGCGCAGTCAAGCGCGTTGAAGCCGGTGAAAGCCCCGAGGTGGTCATCAAGGCCTTGGGGCTTTCGCGCCCTCGCATTTACCAATGGATTGCCAAATATCGCGAGGGCGGCATCGATGCCCTTCGGTCCCGCAGTGCCCCCGGGCGCCCGCCGAGTCTTTCCGGTGCGCAACTGCAAATGATCTTTCGCATCGTGACCAAAGACGATCCCCGACAGCTCAAATTCTCCTTTGCTCTTTGGACCTGCGCACTGGTTCGAGAGCTTATCCTGCAAAAGTTTGAGATCCACCTTAGCGAGGTTTCCGTTGGAAGAGTGTTAAAGAAACTAGGCCTTACACCCCAAAGGCCTCTGTGGCGCGCCTATCAACAAGACAAGCGGTTGGTTGTTTCCTGGATGGCTGCCGAATATCCGAAAATCCATGCCATGGCAAAGGCGGCGGGCGCAGCAATTCTTTGGGGAGACGAATCGAGCATCCGCTCCGACTACCACTCCGGAACCACCTGGGCCATTAAAGGGGAAACGCCGGTTGTCGCGGCCACCGGAGCACGCTTCAAAGTCAATATGCTTTCGGCCATTAGCGCCAAGGGTGCCCTACACTTTATGGTGACCGATAAGAACGTAGATTCGACCACTTTCATCGAATTCCTTGAACGGCTGCTTCATGACTCCCGCCAACCCGTCTATCTAATCGTCGACAATCATCCGGTCCACAAGTCCGCGCAGGTTCAGGCGTATGTAGCTTCGACCGGGGGGCGTCTACGCATATTTTACCTGCCGCCGTATTCCCCGGAACTCAACCCGGACGAGCAGGTTTGGAACCATGTCAAAAACCATGGGATAGGGCGCATGTTGATAAAGGGGCTTGCCGACCTCAAGGAACGTGTCATGGGTCGTCTAAAATTGCTCCAAAGCACGCCCGAAATCGTGCGGAATTTTTTCAAGCACCGTTCTCTATTGCTCAATGTTCGCTAATCAATGAAAGTGTTAGTAATTAGGACAACTCGCTTCAGTTGTGCTTTAAATTGCCTTCATCTCTATTAGGTAAACGACCAATCAGGTATACACATTCAAGCACGATGACTTCCCTCCTGCTGTGGCCCAACTAGCGATAATGCAGAATCAATGCTCAATACCCTTACTTTGAAGAATCAAGGAGGAGGACTAATTAATGAGATTCTACAATCGAAAGAGTTCGGTATTCCTATTCACAATCATTTTTAGTTTTGTTTTGGTTAATTTGGCTTTCGCTCAAATGTCATGTAGCGAACTTAAGTATGGCACTTCCAAATACCACGAAAAGATGGACGAATTGACAAAGAGAGCAGGGTTGCGAAACAACTATTGGAGCCGATACCACGAATCCGTAGTTGAAGCGCTATGCAGTGGGAACACCAAAGAAGTTGATAACTTGGTTGATAAAGGATTCGTAAAAGCAAAAGAAGCTCAGAGCATTGCCGAGGTTCTCGGAAAGACGTACAAAACCAAGCAAAGATCAGAATTTGGCCAAAGCTATGGTTTTTCAAAGGAGAGATTTCTGGAAATGGGAGCTTGTGGTGCTTGCGCGGACAATATTGCACAGTACTACACAAAGAAGCCCAATTCGCGATGTGGCAAACTAGCGAAACAGGCACTGGAAGGGAATCCTGATGCGATTAAAAAATTAAACCAATTTCCCGACTACTGTAAATGGGGGTACTGAACAAAAGAGGTGAAATCAGAACTATGTGTCAGGGGCTGACGCTTTTTGCCGCCCACCCCAATCTACTCTGGAAATGTTTTGGTTTGTTCATTGTCCTCAAGGATGCTTTCGGCCCTCCGCAGCGCCGTCCAGTAAAGAAAAGCCTCGATTTCCGATACATCGGTCCCGATCAGGGCGGCCCACATCTCCCGGTATGCCGATACCTGGGCGCGGTACAGTTCCGATTCCCTCCGGCAGAAATCGTCGACGGACTCGCCGTTCGCCGGCCTGGACGTCTTGAAATCGACCAGTCTCCAGGCGCCGGACTCCTGCCCGGCCAAGTCGATTACGCCGGCGTAGAGCGAATTTTTGCCGCGAACGCTTTCGAGAGGCCATTCCACGCGGATGCTGCCCGGATTCGCGTAGAAGTTTCCAAGCCACGGATCGGCCAGGCATGCCTGAACCTCATACAGCGCGGCCCGGGAAATTTCTCCGGCGCGGGCAGGATCGACCCCCTCCCTTTGCAGGCAGGCCCCAATCCTTCCGGTATCGGGCAGGGCGCCGGTCTTCCCATATTCCGCCAGCAGCCTGTGGATGAGCGTTCCCCACATGCCGGGGTCGCAGGGGAGTGCAGCCGTCGCGGGACCGATTTCCGAATGGTCGCCGGTAAGAGACGACGGCGAGATCACCTTGAAGCGCGGTTTTTCCCGCTCGAATTCCGCGGGTCGGTTTTCTACCCTTGCGCTGCCAGCCCCGGCAGTTGGGGCGACGGATGCGGGCGGTTCCACCAGCACGCCAAAGCCGCCGTCGCTGCTTTTCGCGGACGTCTGCCATTGTGCCGGCTCTGCACACGCAACTTCCTGCGGAATCTCAAGTTGATCCAATCCCGTCATTTCGGCCACGGAGTAATGACCGTTCAGCCATCCCAGAGGGGTATCCCCCGCGATCGCGAATCCGTTTCCCCGCTTTTTGACAACCGCGCTCATCACCAGTTCCCGTTTGGCTCGGGTGGCGGCAACATAGAGAAGCCGCTTTGCCTCTCCCATCTGCCGGTTCTTACGAAGATCGCGCAGCATCTTGTAGAGCGGGTCCTCTCCGCCCATCAGCCGGTCGGGCCTCGGAGCGAGCAGGTAATCGCCCGTACCGGGGGCGCGCTCCAGCATGTAGGGTGGCGGCTGCGCCTTCTTTCCGGTTACCGGATTCCAGTCCAGGAATGGAATGAATACCGAGTCGAATTCGAGCCCCTTCGCGCCGTGTACTGTGGAGAGAAATACATTGGACGAGGCGGTTTCGGGGTCAACGGGTTCGTAGGATTTCTCGAGTAGCAGCTCCAACTGGGCGAGCGTCCCGACCGGTTCGCCCTGTTCCGCCTTCTCCGCCATTTCCAGGAACCGGCGGCAGCAGTTCAAACCCCGGCTTCCCCAGTTGGCGGCAGTGATGCGCGCTCCTCCGAGATCGAGCCACGCGGTTTCCACCACCCGCGCCAGGGGCTCATGCCCGATGCGCTGCCATGCCGTGTTCAGGGCTTCCCAAAAAGCCGCGGTTTCTTCGTCTTTTTCCGAAAAGGTTCGTATCTTTTCGACCCACAACTCGGGTTCTTCACGGGAAAGGGCGAGAATGCGGTCGAAATCGAGAAAAAGCCAGGGGCTCCGGAGTTGCGAGGCCCAGGCGATGTCGTCGTGCGGCAGCACGATACCCCGGCAAAGCTGCCACAGGTAGCGTACCTCGGGCCTGTCCGTAAGCTTCAACCCTTCTTTGACCTGGACCGGCAGTCTGTGCCGCTGCAGCGCCTCGAGGTAGACGGAAAGATGGGTGCGGGAAAAAAGGAGGATGCCCGTTTGCGAATCCCTGCCGTTTTCCTCGACACATCGTGCCACCTTGCTCGCCAGCCATTCCGCTTCCCGGGATCGTGCACTCTCCCGGTCCGGCCATTCGAGAAAAAGAGCGAGTTCGGGAGGTGCGAGCCATTCTGCGGCTGCGAGGGAGCCGCAAACGGAGGGGCTGAAAGGCACCTCGTCGTATTCCAGCCGAGGCTCCGACATGACGGTGCCGCCGAAAAGTCCGTTGCACCAGTCGATCAGGTGAGGCCGGGATCTGAAGTTCGTGTCGAGAACGAGGGGCTCCAGCGCGAGTGTGCCGCCCTGCTCGAGAGGCAGTCCGCGGCTTGCGTCCATGAACAGCTTCACTTCCGCTTTGCGGAATCCGTAGATCGACTGCTTCGGGTCCCCGACCAGGAACAGGGTGCGTCCGTCTCCATCCGACCAGCCCGCGCACAACCGTTGCAGGAGCGCCCACTGTTCGCGGCTGGTGTCCTGGAACTCGTCCACCAGGATGTGCCGGACCTGCTGGTCGAAAATGAGCTGGAGATCGGAAGGGTGCGCGGAATCGAACAGGCGCAGGGTGGCCATTTCCAGCGCGGAGAAGTCGAGGGTGCGCCGGCTGCGGCACCGGGAATCGTAGACGTCGATCACGGCATTCAGGAGAAGCACGAGGTCCCAGAGGGTATCCGGGTCCCGAACAGGCGAATCCAGCGACGGCAGGCAGCGGACCTGGTGCAGTTTTTCCGCGATCGCCGGAGGCATCTCCTGGATCGTCTCCGCCCACTGCGTTTTGGCAAAGCCGTTGAAAAAACCCGTTTTAGGACCGTAGGATCTTCTGACTTTTCCGTCGCGGGTAAGGAAGGTATCCGCCAGGCACAGCCACTCGGGGAGCGATTCCCACCCGTGGCCGGGAACATCGGCGGGAAGCGTACAGGCGACAGCCGCACCGGCATCGCCGATGGAGGCGAGAAACTCGTGCCATTCCCGTCCGAGCGCGCAGGCGGCAAAGCCTGCCTTCACATCCCGGAGTTCCGTCTCGACCAGTTCGCGTATGCGTTCGGCAAGGTAATTGGATGCCTTGTCCCTGCCCAGCACCTGGACCAGTTCGCTCAGACCCTCCCGGTGCTGCATCAGGTCTTCCATCTCGCCGGAAAGCAGCCACCAGGAGTTGTTGAGATAGAGCAAACGGTTCTTGAGCGCCAGGAGCGTCTGATCCTCCGCGTTCCGCCCGGCGATTTCCTGGAGCGCTTCGCTGACGGTCTCGTGGAGGAAAAAGGGCTGCTCGTTTTCGTCCATCAGGGTTGAACCGGGAGTCAGGCCGGCTTCGAGGGGCGCCTGGGAGACCATGGTGTAGCAAAAGGAGTGGAAGGTCTGGATGCGCAGAATGTCGCCGGCAAGAAGGAGGGGTTCCAGCTTCCTGTGAGCTTCCAGCGCCGTTGCGGCGAAGCCGAGAAGCTCCGCGTCGGCGTCGTCCCGGGGGGCATCGCCCTGCCTTGCGCGATTGAGGTAGTCCCTGACCCGCTCGCGCATCTCTCCCGCTGCCTTGTTGGTGAAGGTGAGGGCGAGGATTTGCTGAGGATGTGCCACCAGTCCGAGCAGGCGCAGGAAACGGGCGGTAAGCAGAAATGTTTTCCCGGAGCCCGCGGGGGCCTCGAGATGGAAACTCATTGCCGGGTCCAGCGCCCGGCTTCTTTTGGCCGCATCTGCCGGAATGGTCATCGGAATTCCGTTCTGTAGAAGGTGGTCGAGCTTCGACCCGAAAAGAACTCCGGGCCGGCACATTCTAGATAGCCCTATTATGCGGCGCGCTCAACCGGAAACTGCAGGACGGAATTTTCGGGATGCAAACTCAGGAAGGAGCGGGAGACGATCCGCGCCCGGGCTATGGCTCGCGTCGGCTCGTTTCCCGCTGCATTGCACGGGGGCTGACTGTGTACGGGGCAGAGGAGATGGTATAACCGGTGCAGCGTCAGGAGTGAGTGTAACTTCATGAACGAAAGGACAAATCCCCCCGATTCTGAAAGTGCCGCACCGGTCACCGAATAATACGTGAATTTGAATTCTGATTGCCGTTCCAAGACTGCAGCGAAGTCAAACCTTCTTATCGTGACCGAATGTCCCGAACATCCCGCAACGCCCGAAAATAGGCGTACATTGAAATGAGTTCGCTGTCGCTCAGGTCTGAGAACGAAGGCATATACACGGGGGGCTCCCCGGAGGAGCTCCTGCAGCCTCTGACGTTGTAAGCGTGACCCAGCCAAATGCCGTAACCGAGGTCTCCGGCATAGACGCCGTTGCTTGCGCAACTGCAGTCGTCAGAGTGGCACGAAGGCCTGTCGGAGCTGCTGGAGCTGCTGGAAAACGACTCGATGAACTGCACCGGATACAGCCGACTGCCGCACCGGTCGCAAGCTCCGACAACGACCCACGCTTCCCCCATCCACTGGAGGAGGTCTCCGCCGCCGCTATATTGTCCGTTCGATGCAATTCCATCC
>JAEZXS010000394.1 GCA_023442755.1 Pseudomonadota bacterium
TTTCCATGTCGACCGAGAGGACGCCGTCGGCCTGAAACTTCCTGACTTTGCCGAAGGTCTCCCGGAAAGGTGCATCGGTTGTCCATACCGTGCCGTCATGCACCTGCAGGCCGGAACCGGACAATACGGTTCTCAGGGACCGACAAAGGGTGGGGGAGGGGACGGGTTCTACCGCAGGATAATGCGCGGATGTTCCTTCTTCGGATATTGCGGCGGTGGGAATCACGATATCACCGATGCGCACCTCTTTTTGCAGAGAGCCGCACCATCCCACCGCGACAACGCTCCGGACTCCCAGGGCAATCATCTTTTCGAGCACAAGGATTGTTTGGGGAGCCCCAAGCATCGGACCGGCAACAGCCATTTGCCTTCCCTCGAAAGAGCCGGTGTAGACCGAGGAAAGATAGAGCCTGTGGGAACGTCTGACGGGATCCTGAAAGCAGGTAAAAAAGGATTGGAGATCTTCCGGACTGAAGACAAGAAGAGCTAAAGAGGGCAGGGGCTCTTCACTCCTGCCCCTCTTCGGGTCGATCAGGCATGAGTCATCATCATTGTAAGACATCAGGAGGAATTCGTGTTTTCCGGAGCGGGTCGAGATTAAAGGATGACCCGGGTAGCCGATCTATTTTACTGCGTCTTTGAGTCGATTACCCGCCTTGAACCTGACTGCTTTTGAAGAAGGAATCGTAATGGGCTGCCCCGTACGCGGATTGCGGCCTTCACGCTGTGCTCTCTCAGCAACGTCAAAGGTCCCGAATCCGACCAGGGTGATCTTTTCCTGCTGTGCAAGTGCATCTGCAACACTGGAAATAAAACCGTTCAAAGCCTTTTCTGCGGTGGATTTGCCGATTCCCGCACTTTCCGCCATTTTTGCTACTAATTCGGCCTTGGTCATTGTGGTTCCTCCATAAAGTGTGGCGTGGATGTGTATGAAAGCAAGCAGGGGATGGGATAAATGCATTACCCCTCATAGTTTGCGCCAATTATACCTATGCGCCCTCTCCACGCAAGGAATAAAAATCATTAGAAACTTTTTTTTCGCCCGCTGTGTAAGGATTTGCTGAAAAAGGAAGGACCGATTGATTTTGACCTGGTATGCCGCTTATGGTAGAAAAGGCTGGATATAGAATACTGAAACAATCCTCAACTCATTGAAATGCCTGCCTATGTGCCCTGAGCCCTTTAAAAGGATAGTGGTGAAATCCATTCCTGGGGGTCCGAATTATCGCCTTCCCCAGCGACGGAGGTTTCGTGGAAGACACCTGTTTCTCATCCTTGTAATCTGCGGCCTTTTGTTAGGGGCCTACAAGGTATATCTGCCGGACATCCTCGCGTTGCAGCAGCGTTTGACGTGTGCGAAGCCGGTAACGCCTGCAGCTGAAAGCGCACCTGAAGCATCGGCTGCGCCGGCTTCGCCTCCGGCGCCTATTCCGTCTGCTCCGCCTTCCCCGGCTCTGACTGCGAAGGCCGAGGGTATGGAAAAATTCGAGATTCGCCACCATATAGTGCGCCCTGGGGAATCGCTCGCACAGGTTGTCGAGAGCGCCGGCCTCCCGAGCGTATATGCTCAGCAATGGGAAAAAGCGTGCAAATCCGGCATGCTGAGCAATCTCAAAGAGGACGACGAGCTGATTTTCTTCATCAATCGAAGCGACGGCCAACCCGTTAAAATGCTCTACTCCTCCAACGAAGGCCCAGGGTACATGCTGCGCAAGACGGCGGATGGCTGGGATTGCCCTCTCGAGACGACGCAAAAGGGACCTGTGGCAACCGCTCGTGGAACGTATGCCGAAAATTTCTTTGACTCCTGTATTTCCGCCGGGCTTCCTGCTGCAATAATTCCCGCCCTCGCCGAGTTGTTTGCATACGACGTCGATTTCATGTCCGATTTGAAGGATGGGGATTCATTTGCCGTCTATTACCAGGGGGTGGAGACCGACCAATACCGGATTCTTGCTGCGGAAATGACTGTTGGAGGGAAGGTGTTCCAAGCTTTCGGATTTCAGGTTCCCGATGGGTCATGGGAGTACTTCGACGCAAAGGGAGCCTCCCTCAAGAGGGCCTTCCTGAGAAGTCCGATCAGCTACCGGCGCCTGCTTTCCCCCAGTACATACAAGAACGTCAAGCCCGTTCTGAAAATATATCGTCCACATCTCGGTATCGATTATGCCGCCCCGAAAGGGACTCCGGTAAGCGCGCTTGGAGATGGCGTGGTGTCGTCCGTGAACAAGAAAGGCAAAAACGCGGTTTCGATCGAAATCCGGCACCGTGGCGGCTACAGGAGTGTTTACGGGCACCTTTCCAGCTATAGCCGAGGTCTGAAACATGGCTCCTTTGTTTCCCTGGGTGAGGTTATCGGATCGGTTGGTGCGGGCAACTCCGGAAAGCCGTACCTGGATTTTCATTTCTACAAAGACGGTAAACCGATCAATTTTCAGGCCGTTGAATTCCCCAGGATCAAATCTATTCCGAAAGTCGTGCGTCCGGAATTCGAGAAAACGCGAGATTCCTATTCTGCAGCAATGCTTGGCAAGTCGAGTCAAAACCAGGATCCGGCGGCCTCCGGCAGAGAATGAACATGACAGGTTTGTTTGCCGAAGTAGCGATCCTTGGAACGGCGCTCGATAAGTGTCTCCATTACTCGGTGCCGGCTGAAACGGCTGCTCATATCCAGGCAGGAAGCCGCGTGTCCGTTCCGGTCGGGAAGCGGAAGGCTGCCGGAATCGTTATCTCCCTCGCGAATACTGCTCCCGACCTACCCGAAGGCGTGACAATCCGGCCAATAGTCGAGCTTCTGGAGCCTGCCATTCCCCGCGATCTTCTCGACCTGTGCCGATGGATCTCCAGCTACTACTTCTATCCGATTGGTGAAGTACTGAGCCTCGCACTGCCCCTTGGGGGCTCCGAAAAGGCAGGGACCATCCGTGGCGGGCGAAAAATCAAGGTGGTCCGGTTTACGGAAAGTGCGAGGCCGGGGCTGCCTTTGCCGGCGAAGGCAGCCGAAATCATATCGGTGCTGGAAAGATGCGGCGGATCGATGCCGCTGAAGGACCTCAAGCAGGCAGTCAAGAATCCCGAGCGCCGCCTGGCTAACCTTGTCCGGGACGGACTGGCGGTCATCGAGGAAAGGGAGTTGGAAATGCCTGCCCGCGAAGAAGTTCATGAACCGCCGGCCTCGTACAGCGTTGAGCTGAGCGCGGATCAGAAAGCCGCCCTCGACGTCCTCATGCCGCAAATCGAACAGTCGAAATTTCGTCCCTCCGTCCTCTATGGGGTGACGGGAAGCGGCAAAACGGAGATTTATGTGCGCCTGGTGGAAGATGCGCTCTCGCATGACGGAGGAGCGCTGGTGCTGGTTCCTGAGATCGCACTCAGCACCCAGTTGGAAACCGTTTTCGGAAGGCGGTTCGGAAAGAATTTGGCCGTATGGCACAGCGCTCTTTCCGAAAGAGAGCGGAGGAGCCAATGGGCCGACATACTGGCCGGAAGGAGAAGAGTGGTACTGGGCGCCAGGTCGGCCGTGCTCAGTCCGGTGCGGAACCTGCGTCTTATCATAGTGGATGAGGAACAGGACTCGTCCTATAAACAGGAGGACCGCCTCCGGTACAACGCCAGGGACGTCGCCGTAATGCGCGGCAAAATAGTCGGCGTCCCGGTCGTCCTGGGATCGGCCACGCCTTCTCTGCAGACTGTTTATCACTGCCGGTTTGGACACTATGGGACGGTTTCGCTTCCCACGCGGGTTCTCAATCGACCTCACCCGGTATTTGAAATCGCGGATATGAGGCGGGAGGGAAGCCGCAGCGGCATTTTCTCCATCAAGTTGCGGGAGGCCATTGCGGAAACGCTGCAAAAAGGCCGGCAGGTGCTACTCTTTCTCAATCGGCGCGGGTATGCGAAATATTTTCTGTGCAACACCTGCGGCCATGCCCTTCAGTGCATATCGTGCAGCCTTACCCTGACTTACCACAAAAATGAAAACTGTCTCCGATGTCACTACTGCGGCTGGGAAACTCCGCTTCCGGAAAGATGCCCGAAATGCGGACATGCGGCGCTCTTTGCCCATGGTTTCGGGACGGAACGGGTGGAGAAGGAGGCGGGAAAACTGTTCCCCAACGCCCGCCTGGTGCGGGTGGATCGCGACACGATGGTGAGCCACGAGAAGCTGCTCGATGCGCTGGATGCCGTTCGTTCCGGCGGAGCCGACATCCTGCTGGGGACGCAGATGGTCGCAAAGGGTCACGATTTCCCGGATATCACGCTCGTCGGGGTCATCAATGCCGATGCCGGGCTGCAGGTTCCGGATTTTCGGGCGGGCGAGAGTCTCGTGCAGATGCTCATCCAGGTAGCGGGCAGGGCAGGGAGGGGAAGCGAGCCCGGCAGAGTGATTCTCCAGACCTACAACCCCTTCCATTTTACAATAGAATCGGCGCTGAAGCTGAATTACGACCGTTTCTGCGAGAAGGAACTCGAGTCCAGGAAGATCCTGCAATACCCGCCTTTCACGCGGCTGCTCAAATTGCTCGTTACGGCTGCAAGCGAGGATGCGGCCCAATCGGGTGCAAGGCTTCTCGCCTCCATCTGCCGGGATACGGCGGCATCGGCGCGGGAATCGGGCCGGCATATCGCAATCATGGGGCCGTCTCCTGCTGCCTATGTGAAGCTGAAGAACCGCTTCAGGTGGCATGTATTCGTTAAGACGTGGAACAGTGCGGACATGCAGTCCTTCACGCAGACGGTCCTGGATTCGATCAGAAACGATGCCGGCTTCCGGGACGTCCAGGTGACGGTGGACCGGGACCCGGCAAACGATATTTGAGCCCTGGCCTCTATACGGGTGAAGGGGCGGACAGAATTCCCAGGAGAATTTCCACAATACGCTCCGAAGCTTTACCGTCCCCATAGGGATTTCGACACGAAACCATCGCGCGGTACGATTCGGCGTCGCGGACGAGCTGTGAGGCAGCCGAACAGATACCCTCCATTTCGGTACCCACCACCCGGATGATTCCGGCTCCGACGCCTTCGGGTCTTTCCGTCGCATTCCTCAGGACCAGAACGGGCTTGCCGAGCGACGGGGCTTCCTCCTGGATCCCGCCGGAATCCGTTACGATGAGATAGGATCGGTTCATGAGGTAGACAAAGGGGAGGTATTCGACCGGGTCGATGAGGAAGATGTTCGGACAGGCAGAATTCCCCAGGATTTGCCTGACGCATCCCTGAACGTTGGGATTCAGGTGGACGGGATAGAGGATCTGAACGTCGGGATGTCTTGCGGCGACGGTAGCCAGGGCGCGGCAGATGTTTTCGAATCCCCGGCCGAAATTTTCACGACGGTGGCCGGTGACGAGGATGAGTTTTTTCGAGTCATCGAGAAAAGAGAATTGCGATCCGAAACGGTCCTGAAGGATTTTGTCCCCGGCAATCGAGGAGACGACCGAAAGAAGCGCGTCGACGACGGTGTTTCCGGTGACGAATATGGTTTGGGGGGCGATTCCCTCGACCAGGAGATTGTCGCGGGCGCTGCTCGTTGGAGCGAAATGATAATCTGCAACGGCGCCGGTGATCTTACGGTTCATCTCTTCCGGATAGGGTGCGAGCTTGTTGTGGGTTCTCAAGCCCGCTTCCACGTGGCCCACCTTCGTTCGGCAATAAAAGGCGGCGAGCGTGGCCGCCATGGTAGTAGTTGTATCGCCATGGACCAGCACGAGGTCCGGCCCGGTTTTCTCTATGACGCTTTTCAGCCCTTGCAGCACGGCGCAGGTTAACGTGAACAGGTCCTGCCCCGGTTTCATGATGTCGAGGTCGTAGTCGGGCACTATCCGGAAGACGGACAACACTTGGTCGAGCATTTGACGATGCTGGGCCGTCACGCATACAATCGATGTGAAAAGGTCGGGGTATTTTTCGAGTTGCTTGATGACCGGGGCCATTTTGATGGCTTCGGGCCGGGTGCCGAAAACGGAGAGGATCTTTTTGGGCGTGCGCGGGTTCTGCATGAGGCCTCTTTTGAGCCGCAGGGCGGCGAACTGAGCGTATCCGGAGGCATGCCTTTGCCTCCAGTTTCGTTTCGTTGTTTTCGCTCAGCTTCATAGCACAATTGCCGCATTAAGAAAATCTCCCGGGTTGCCCGGTTGCTGTTTCCGCCGTCCCGGGCGCACCGAACTCGCCTTTCCTCTTGCATCTTTCGGCTCAAAATATTAATTATCATTGATTCGGGCTGGCGTAGCTCAATGGCAGAGCAGCTGATTTGTAATCAGCAGGTTGGGGGTTCGACTCCCTTCGCCAGCTTGACTTTACGAAGATCCGGATCTTGCCGGGTAAGCAGCCAGATCAAAGTAAGTAAATTGAGTGTTTCTTTGTCATTTCGTATCCTGCCGCTTATTGTCCCGCATCTTTAGGCTGTTTCCAGCTTGCCCCGCTATCCGATCCCCCGGGTGCCGTGAACTGTACAGAACTCTTTGTTGATGTTGAGCATCGAGACTGCCCCACCAGAGATCATCTGTTGTGGTAGCAAAGAGTGGTCTCAAAATAGTTGAAGACAATCCGCTGCAAAACGGGTTACGGGGAGGATTTGTACAATCGGATATTCGTACGTGCAATCTCGCCTTCCGAGGGATGTCCGACAGAAGCTCCATCGCATTCAGCCAGAAGCAATCCGGCTTGACTCCTGGCTTTATCCGGGGTAAAGATTTAAAGATCGCGTAACATTTTCGGTATGGTTACGCATCCCCGTCATGTCCATGGCAGGGATGTTCCAGACTTTGCGATTTCAGCGGTCAATCCATCCGGCAGGTTGACCGCTTTTTTTATATGCTGCGGGCTGAGACGAGCATATTGCGTGTTCCCCGGTGGGGTTGACCGGGACTTCCTGTTCATCGCTCTATAAAGTCTCCCTCTTATGCTAGCTCATCTAAAAAGCTCGGCTGTCCGGCTTTGCAACGGTTATACTCAAGAATCAGCGGAAATCCTTCGGAGATTTCATATTTTCCGTCGAGTGAAGGGGAGTTTGATGAACCCGGCGAACATGCCAGCATACGTGTGTCACAAAGAAGTTAGAGCTGCAAAGATCACCAGGATAGAATGCATCAATTTCACGGGATGGATGCTAAGCTTCGATGAAATCGGTGAGACGATGTTAGTGTCCAAGGGGTGGATTCAACATTTTAAGCCGGAAGTGGGCGGCTACTATGTCGCATACGAAGACGGATACGCCGCCTTCACGCCAGCTAACGCTTTCGAACTGGGATACAGGAAGAAAGAGTAACATGACGGCTTCCATGCTACGTCCGCGAGACTGCATCAATCTATGATCGTTGTAAAAGCGGAAGTGGTGTTGATGGTCTCCTGCAAGGATTGTTGCGGAATCACCCCTGTGTTCATGATAACCCAGTAGCTCCTGACTTTCATCCCGCTGAAGGACGCTATCGGCCATTGGCCGGGTATTATGGTTTTGCTGAATTGTATGCTGTTCGAAGGATAGGATATGGTCCCCTGGACGGGGTATTCCCATATCAGCATGTCGGGCGAATTGTCGGTGGAAGGGTACTGTACATAGAAGACTGCCGTGACGTTGCACGGTACGACATTCCCTACATTCACATTCAATGTAACGGTGTATCCGGCGGCGCGCCGCACATGAGGCGGCACGTATCCGAACGCACTCGACCACTCGCCGTTTGCAGTGACGGCGTCGGCGGGATACGGGAATGCTGCAGTAACCAGGATAGCTGTAAGAATACCGATCACTTTGTTCATGGTCCGCCTCCCGGGTTGTAAGGACAAGGTTCGATGCCTTTGTATTGCGGACGGGAGAAATCGAGCAAAAAAGTCTTTCGGCAGGGAGTTGCTGGTGAGTAGCACGCTGGACGGCACGGGTCAATAATGCCGATTGCGCATTCTTTCCTGATAGCCGGCCTTATTGACCCGATATGATCGGGTAGCATCGCGACACGACTATGGGGATATGCACTACCTTTGTTATCCGGGGAGGTGCCGAGTCGGCAGATGCCGGGTTTTTCCGAACAGGCAGGGCCCTCTTTCAGCGCTCCCTGTGGAACGGATACCGAATTCCGTTTTCGCCCCCGGTTATGGAGTTGTATGCCTCGTCCTGGCCAAACTGATTGATGTCGCCCGGGTGGAGCGCGTACAAGTCCCTCTCGACGTTCATGGCCCCGCCCGGGTTGTCATCGCAGTCACCGGCGAAGGCTCCGATCCCGCCATGGGCGATGTGGGGCAAAGCAAATGCGAACGCAAGCACCAGCAGAATAATTGTCGATACCGATTTCATATTTTTCCCTCCCTGGTATTCGGACCACCAATATTATTTTATTTTATAGGGATCTGCGCGCAGGAAGGGAAGTAGTGGCTGATAAGAATAGCTGTAAAGGCTGGACTATCGTTTCCTGTTTTGTTTTCTTCGCCAGTTGCGCTTGCGCCTGGCCTCCTCCTGACGTTCCAATTCGAGCTTCTGCTGTGCTTTCCAGGCCGGGCGCCATGTACCGTGCCATGCCATGATCCTGCCGAACATGGTGCTTGGATTGTCCCTTGCGTAACGACACAGACGACATCCATCACATGTTTTGCCGAGGAATCGCTCGAACCCTTTCATGATATGTCTCCAGTTGCAGGATGAAGCCGGTTGCGAAGATCAGGACTACACTGCGCTGAGAAGGGGGCCTGGCGTAAGGATCGGCTGTTACATTACCTCAGATCCGGGAAGATGTCTTTCCCGATGTACAAATTTGCCAAACTTGAATCACACGTCTATAT
>JAEZXS010000053.1 GCA_023442755.1 Pseudomonadota bacterium
GCTTCACCCTGGTCCACCTGGCAGTTCGAAGGGTGCTGCAGTTGCGCAGCGCCGCTGCCCCCACCATCGAAAACGCCAAGAACAACAAGGAAGTCGTTCTTGCGTTGCGTGAAATCGCGGCCAACGAGATCACCGTCGACAATATCCGTCAGATCGAGGAATCCCGGCCGATTCCCGTCGAACAGCCTGCCGCCGTCGATATCGGCGCAGCCGCGGTGGATCTGAAGGAGATCATGGAAGAGGCGACTGCCTTTCCTTCGCTGGACTTCGACGAACCGGGCGAACAGCTTACGGAGCAGGACCTCGACCAGGATATCGATCAGGACGTGGATCGGGAAGAAATCTGAGCACCTTGACAGGGACAGGAAATTTCGGTGGCTAGATCCAATTTGCTTACATGTCTTGAAAAACGGGACCTTCTAAACCAGGCCGCAGTTTCGGTCGACAAGCTCACCGACTTCGGAGAACGGTACGAAGAATCCGGCATGCTCAACGATGCGGTGGATTTTTACGAAAAAGCGAGCGCCGTAGAGCCGCTGGAAAGGCTGCTTCTGGCTGCCCGGGAGCAGGGGGATGCATTCCTGTACGGACGCATACTGAGGGCTCTCGACCGCGAAGCTCCGAAAGAGGAATGGATCGCAGTAGGGGAAAAAGCACAGGAACTGGGCAAGCTCGCTTACGCGCGGGAAGCGTTCAAAAGGGGCGGCCGGGAGATGGGCGAAGTGGAGAAGGTCTGACATTTTCCATACTCCGGAACGGGGGGCCCACGACCTTTTCGCGGCGGGGGCTGTAGCCCGCAAATCCTTTGCCGGCTTGACAAAGATTGCAACCATGTTTAGGAATTATGCGCCTGCCAGTAATATGCCTCATATTCTCCGGAGTAGCAGACGTTTTGCAGTCCCCAGGGAGGGAATCGGTTTAAATGGGTAAACAAGATTATTACGAAGTCCTGGGTGTTGCCCGGCAATCGAGCGAAGATGAAATAAAGAAGGCTTACAGAAAGCTGGCGCTGAAGTTCCATCCGGATCGAAACCCGGGAGACAAAGAGGCTGAAGAGCGCTTCAAGGAAGCGGCCGAGGCTTACGAGGTCCTGCACGACCAGCAAAAAAGGCAGATTTACGACGCATACGGTCATGAAGGCCTGCGAGGCACGGGCTTCAGCGGCTTCAGTGGCTTTGACGATATCTTCAGCTCTTTTGGCGATATCTTTCAGGAATTCTTCTCATTCGGCTTTGGCGGGCAGACCAGGCAACGCACTGCATCCAGGCCGGGTGACGACCTTATCTATTCCCTGACCCTCAGTTTCGAAGAAGCCGTTTTCGGCACGGAAAAAGAAGTCGAAATCGACTCGCTGGTAGGCTGCAGCAAATGCGGCGGAACGGGCGCCGAGCCCGGCACCAGGCAGACCGTCTGCCCTGCCTGCCAGGGGACCGGCCAGGTAGTTCAGGCCCAGGGCTTTTTCCGCATTAGCACGAGTTGCGCCCGATGCCAGGGCACGGGGAAGGTGCTTGTTTCGCCCTGCCCGGAATGCCAGGGACAGGGCAGGATCAGGCGCAGGAAGATGGTGCAGGTGAGGGTTCCCGCCGGCGTGGATTCCGGAACGCGGCTGAGGCTGCGCGGAGAAGGCGAGAGCGGATATCGCGGCGGGATGCCGGGAGACCTGTATGTCAAGATCGAAGTGCTGCAGCATCCCAATCTCGAGCGGGACGGGGACAACCTGTATTGCAAGATATCCATTTCCTTCCTTCAAGCCATTCTGGGCGATACCGTGGATGTGCCTACCCTTGAGGGCGGCAAACCGGTCCAGATCGCGCCGGGAACGCAACCGGGGGCGGTGATTCGCTTTCCGGGCGAGGGAGTGCCGAAGCTGCGCGGATTCGGCCGGGGAGATCTCTTTGTCGAGGTCGAGGTGAAGATACCCAGACAGTTGACGCCCCGGCAGGAAGAGATCCTTCGTGAGTTCATGGCCATCGAGAAGGAAAAGGGAGAAGGCAAGGTCAAAAAATGGCCCTGGAACCGGCGTAAGGAGCCGGAAAAAGAATCCGTATCGGGCGCGCCGCGCGGGGCAAAGGGAGTCTGAACGTGGCCCGCACGGAACCCGCCCGGCAATTCGAGGAATTCAGGGCATCGGCCCTCTACTGTCCCCGCTGCAGGAGAGCTATGCCCGTTCGAAGCCGTCTTTTGCTGATACTGCCCGACGGCGAACTGCACGAGTATCTCTGCCAGGCCTGCGCCACCTCGCTCGGAACCAGGACGGTCCGCAACGCAGGCCCATCCGATCTTATTATTCACTGATCAAATTCGAACGACTTTCTCCCCTTCTGCTCCAGACGCCAGAGGGGGTTCGCTTTTTGAGGGATGCTCTCTGAGGCGAACGGGTTCCAGCGCATCGAGAAAAGGCGTAACTTACCGAAAATAAAATGATTGTTTTCATTTCCACGGATTTGAGTTAAAGCAATACCATTTTCCGGACACCACGAACGAGCGGCCTTCGCGGGCAATTTTCGGGAACCTTGCAGCTATCGGTTTCCCCGGCCCGTTCCCCAGGGTGCCCGGCGCCGCACTTCACAGGTCGGTTGGCAAGGCGGGCTCGCTTGTCCCGGAACGTTCTCCGGTTCGATTTCTCAGGCCTTGATGTTTTCCGCGCTCTGGAATACCCTTCACGGCCAGTTTGAGTGGGGAACGCCCTCCCGCGGGCAGCGGCGCCCCTGGCCAGTAATTACTTGAGTATGCCGAATCAAACGAGGAAACAATATGATTGAAGCGGAAGGACTCACCAAGTTTTATGGCCCGATAGCGGCCATAAGAAATGTATCTTTTCAGGTCGGAAAGGGAGAGACCGTCGGGTTTCTCGGGCCCAACGGCGCGGGAAAATCGACAACGATCCGCATCCTCACCTGCTATATGCCCCCGACGGCGGGCAGAGCCAGAGTGGACGGGTTGGACTGCTTCGAGCGCTCGCTGGAAATCAGGAGCAAGATCGGCTACCTGCCCGAGAATACTCCGCTGTATCGCGAACTCACGGTGAAGCGCTTTCTCCGGTTTGCCGCAGGCGCCAAAGGTGTCGAGGCAAAGAAGGTGGAGCAGGGTGTAAACCGCGTGATCGGGATATGCGGGCTCGAAAAGAATGCCAACCGCATCATCGGACACCTCTCCAAGGGTTACCGGCAGCGTGTCGGACTGGCGCAGGCACTGCTCAACGACCCGCCCGTCCTGGTGCTGGACGAACCGACCATCGGCCTCGACCCCACCCAGATAATAGAAATCCGGCACCTCGTCCAGGAACTCGGGCACGAGCGCACGATCCTTCTCAGCAGCCATATACTCCCCGAAGTTGCCCAGATTTGCACGAGGGTCCTCATCATCAACAAGGGTGAGATCGTCGCGACCGACAGTCCGTCCAATCTCACCAGCCAGCTTCAAAAGACCGCGAAGGTCCAGCTCGAAGTCGACGGCTCCGCGCCCGAACTGGCTCCCGCCCTGCAGGCACTGCAGGGTGTCGAGAAAGTGAGTGTGGAAAGCAACGGGACCAGCAAATTTCTCATCGAAACCGACCGGTCGAGGGACGTGCGCCCGGAGATCGCCAGGATGGTGATCGATAAGGGGAAGAGCCTGCTCGAGCTGAAAGCGGTGCAGCTCAGCCTCGAAGATATATTCATGCAGCTCGTAACCGAGGAAACTCCCCAGGAGGGAACCGAATGATGAAGGGTTTTTTGCCTGTCTACAGAAAAGAGCTATACGGGATTTTCGCATCTCCCATCTTCTATGCGGTGGCTTTCATTTTCCTGGTCATTTCGGGAATATTCTTCTACCTCATCCTGGACTACTTCAACCACCTGAGTTTTGAGCTGGCCCAGAATCCGATGATGGCGGGGAAAATCAACATAATGGAAGTGGTCCTGCGCTCGTTTTTCCTCAACCTGAGTTTTATCCTCCTTTTTCTTGCCCCCCTGCTCACCATGCGGCTGTATGCGGAGGAGCGGAAAAGCGGTACCCTGGAGCTGCTCTTCACCTACCCGGTATCGGATTCCGGCGCCGTTCTCGGTAAATATGCCGCCGTCGTGACGGCCTATGCCATGCTCCTCCTCGGCACGCTGCCCGGGATCATCGCCCTTGCCTATGCATCCGCTCCGGCATGGAAGCCGATCCTGTCCGGCTATCTCGGAGTCTTTCTGCTCGGCTGCGCGTTTCTGTCCCTGGGACTTTTCACCTCCTCGCTGACGCAGAACCAGATCGTTGCCGCGGTATTCGCCTTCGGAGCGCTTCTCATCCTTTGGTTCGTCGGCGAGACCAAATCGCTGCTCGGCCCGGGTATGGGCCCCATCGCCGACTACATCGGCGTCACGAAGCATTTCGACGGCTTTGCCAAGGGCGTCCTCGACTCGCGCGACCTGCTCTACTACTGCCTGTTCTCGTTCTTCTTCCTCTTCCTCACGTATCGCCAGGTTAATTCGTTTCGCTGGAGAGGATTGGCATAAGGGGAAAAATACCTGCCGTTCCGGTTCGCCCCGGCGGACCGCGGGTGAGTCATCGATATAAGCAAAGACGGCATCGCACTGCGATGCGCGAAGAACATACGGAGGCCTGAAAGATGGCGGCAAACAAAAAGCTCAGCCGCAAGTGGATTTACGGATCCAATTCGGTCATAACATCACTCATTCTTCTGATCATACTGGCTTTTGTCGCTCTCATAGCCGAGAGACACCCCTGGAGGGTCGACCTTACGGAGTCCGGCACCTTCAGCCTTTCCGAGCAAACCCGGAATGTTCTGAAGCAGATCGACAAGCCGATCACCATCAAGTGCTTTTACGCAACAGCAGCACCCGACCAGATGCAGCAAAAGAACAAGACAAGGGATCTTCTGGATACGTACCGGTACCATTCCAAAAACATCAGCTATGAATTCATCGATCCCGACGTGCAGCCGGAGCTGGCCCGCAAATACGATGTAAAAACCTACGGGTCCCTGGTGCTCGAAGGCTACGACAAGACCCAGGTCGTTCCGGCCGCTGACGAGGAAAACATCTCCAGCGCCATCCTCAAGCTCAGCCGCAAGGAACAGAAGAAAATCTATTTCATGACCGGGCACGGGGAACATTCCATCACGGGAACCGACAAGGAAAGCTATGCAAACGCCAAAGCCGCCCTGGAGAAGAATTACTACTCCGTCCAGGACTTCAACCTGCTCCAGCAGCCGGATATTCCGTCCGATGCGGCGGCCGTGGTCGTAGCCGGTCCGAAAAAGCCCATTACCGAACAGGAACAGGCTATCCTGAATGCCTATCTCAAGCGTGGCGGGAAGCTTTTCGTGATGGTGGACGCCCTGACCGATACGGGAATGAAGGATTTCCTCAAAAGCCATGGAATCGTGATGGGCGATGACGTGATCATCGACAGGATGAGCCGGCTGTTTGGAGGAAGCGAGCGTATACCGGTCGTAGTGGAGTACGGCGAACACAAGATCACCTCCAATTTCGGCCTGCCCACCTTTTATCCGGACGCCCGTTCCATGGCTCCGGATGCCAAGCTGCCGGAAGGAGTCCAGGTCCAGGTGCTGGCGTCCACGTCGCCCAATTCCTGGGTGGAACGCGACCTCGACATGCTCCGGCGCGGAGAGGCAGCCTTCGATAAGGATAAGGACCTGCCCGGCCCCGTACCCATCGTCGTGCTTGCCGACATAGCGAATAAGGACCAGTCCGCCGGCGCAGATGCGGCGAAAAAAGACCCGGCAGCAACAGGAAAGGCCGGCATTCTGGTCGCAGCGGGAGATTCCGACTTCGCGGCCAATACGTACTTCGGCCTGTACGGAAACGGGGATTTCTTCGTAAATACGATTAATTACCTGGCAGACGAAGCCAACATGATCACGATCGAACCGAAGCAGGCTGCGAACAAGCCCCTGCTTCTGACCCAGAACCAGGCCAAAGTGATGTTCTGGGTGGTGCTCATCCTGGTCCCGCTGGCTGTGCTCGTCTCGGGTCTGGCAGTCTACAGGGTCAGGAGGGCGCAACGATGAGATGGCGAAGTTCTGCTGTCTATCTTCTCATCCTGCTTCTGCTGGTAGGCTATTACTACTACTTCGAGGTCCTCAAGAAGGAAGAGCAGAAAGCGGTCGAGAAGGAGGCGAGGAAGGTCCTCGTATTCCAGCCCGACAAGGTGACCGGCATCGAAATATATTCCGGCGATGCCCAGCCGATCCGGCTGGAGAAGCAGGACCAGTGGAAGATTACGGAACCGGTGAACACGGACGTGGACAGGACGTCTTTCGACGGCTTGTTCGGAGGGTTGAAGAATCTCGAATCCGAACGCAAGGTGACGACCGCTGCGCCGGAAAACCTCGCACCGTACGGCCTCGCAAAACCGCCGCTCAAGGTTCGCCTCCACGCAGGCGACCAGTGGCTGGAACTGCTGGTCGGAGAGCAGAATCCCACGGGGGACTCCCGGTACGCGAAACTCGCGTCCGCCCCGGATATCTTCCTCATTCCCCAGGGCAACTGGAACGTTCTGAACAAGACCGTCAAGGACCTGCGCAAGAAGGAGCTTTTCAGCTGGCAGACGAGTGAAGTCGTCGGCATGGATGTGGGCTGGCAAAGCGGCGAAAAATACCGCATGGAACGCGGCCCCGAAAACAGGGAATGGCAGGCGGTGGGAAAGCCCGAACTGAAGCTCAAGACGAGCAAGGTGGAAAACGTGCTCGATCAGCTTCACTGGATGCGCGCAACGGATTTTCTCGATGACGGCGCGGCGCCCGCGCCGCCGCTCGTGGAAGTCACCCTGCAGTTGAAAAACGGCAGGACCGCCCAGCTCAAGCTGGGGGAAGCCGATCCGAAGACGAAACAGGCCGTTGCCTCCAGCTCGGAGATCTCCGTTCCGGTCAGGGTGGCCGGCTTTGTGACGAACGAAATCCCCAAATCGGCCGACTCGCTCGTTGACCGTTCCCTCATCGCATCCGACGTCACCGACATTCGCAAGGTGCAGTGGAAAACAGAGGGCGACGAGGGCGTTCTTACCTGGATGGATCAGGAAAACTGGGGGACGATGCACGACAACAAGCTCGCCCCGATTAAAGAGCCCTGGATGGTCATTTCGTTCCTCGAACAGGTGGCATCGACGGAATATACCGCAAAGACGGAACCGGGAGCCGCTCCCGACCCGCTCGCAAACCGCGTGGAATTTTCCGATGCGCAGAACAGGACGGGCGCGATCGCCTGGGCCAAACTTGCGACTCCGGGCGAGAATGCCGGGCCGGTAGCGGTTCGGCTGGAAAAGAACGGCGAAACCGGCACGGTCCAGGTGCAATACAATGCGATATTACAGATGCAGCAGGCACTGGACAGCATGGTAAAAGCCGGAAAAGAAAAGAAATAGCGTTCACGGCATAACAAAGAAGTATAGGTCATATAGGTCGCATAGGGCTTATATGACCTATATCTTTTTTAAGGTGTTTATTATTCGGTACTTTCCAGGACTTCCCTGATCTTGGCCACGAATTCGGAGCGCACGAACGGCTTCTGGATGAAGTGAATGCCTGTTTCCAGGATTCCCTGCCCCGCGATTACATCCGCCGTATATCCGGACATGTAGAGGCATTTTACTCCGGGCCGCATCTTTCGCACCTGCTCGACCAGTTCCCGTCCATTCATCTCCGGCATGACCACATCCGTTATCAGCAGGTGGATGTCTCCCTCGTGCCGGCCGACAATCCGGATGGCCTGGTTGGGGGAGTTTGCGGCAAGGATGGTAAAACCCATGTTTTCCAGAATCGTTTTCTGGAGGTTGAGGATGGCCTGGTCGTCTTCGACCAGCAGGATGACCTCCGTTCCGCCCTGGGATTTGGGCGAGGGCTGCGCGGAAGCCGCATTTTCTCCTGCCGCCTCGTACCTGGGCAGGTAGATTCGAAATTCCGTTCCCTGTCCCGGTTGGCTTTTCACATAAATGAATCCGCCGTTCTGCTTCACTATCCCGTACACGGTCGCAAGACCGAGGCCCGTTCCTTTGCCCATTTCCTTCGTGGTGAAAAAGGGTTCGAAAAGGTGTTCCAGGACGGAAGAGGTCATGCCCTCCCCGGAGTCGCGGACAGTGAGAAGAACGTATTCGCCGGCTGTAAACTCGGGATAATCCGGCCAGTCGGCCTCATCGATAACCGTATTTTCCGTCCCGATCGAGATGGAGCCGGTCCCCGCGATGGCATCCCGGGAGTTTACCGCCAGGTTTGCGAGGACTTGGTCGATCTGGGAAGGATCGATCCTGATCTTCCAAAGGTCGCCGGCCGGAAACCAGCTCAGGTCGATATGTTCGCCGATGAGCCGCCGGAGCATCTCGAGCATCCCCGCAATGGTCTCGTTCAGGTTGAGCGTTTTGGGGTTGACCGCCTGCTTGCGGGCAAAGGCCAGGAGCTGGCGGGTGAGATCGGCCGAGCGCTGCGCGGCCTTCCTGATCTCGTTGAGATTGTGATGGAGCGGGTCTGACTGGCTGACGCGGTCGAGGGCCAGTTCCACGCGGCCGAGGATCACTCCGAGCATGTTGTTGAAATCGTGCGCCACACCGCCGGCCAGGCGACCTACCGACTCCATTTTCTGCGCCTGGAAAAGCTGGGCTTCCAGTTTCTCCTTCTCCTGCTCCGCCCGCTTGTATTCGGTGATATCCTGCATGGCGAAAACGACGCAGGGTTTTCCTCCAAAGTTGGCGAGCCGTGCGGAATACATGCCTGAGCGGAGTGCGCCGCCCTTTCGGCGGAACGTTATCTCCCGGTTATGGACCTCGCCATGGGCGAGCAGTTCGGCCATCATGCTCTCACGTTCCTCCGGCGCTCCCCACAGGCCAAGTTGCCTGGAGGTCCGTCCGACTATCTCCTCGTGGGTGTAGCCGGTCGAAGAAGTGAGTCCGGGATTCACATCGTAAAACAGTCCGTCCTCCGGGTTCGTTATGGAAATGGATATCGGCGCGGTCTGGATAATCTGGGAGAACTTCTCCTCCGATTGCCGCAGCATTTCTTCGGCACGCCTGCGCGCCGTGATGTTCCGTCCGCTTGCCACGACTCCCGCCGGTTCTCCTGTCGGCCCAAGCAGGATGGCTACCGTCCAGCAAAACCAGAGGTAATGCCCGTCGGCATGCCTGATCCGGAGTTCCACCTCGTGATTCCCGGAGTTTTGTCTGAGCCCCTGGCCCAGGGAGATCGCGTGCTCCCGGTCGTCGGGGTGTACCATCCGGAATGCATCCTGCCCGGGGAGATCCTGTGGCCGGTATCCCAAGATCCTCTCGTATGAGGGGCTGGCGTATCGCAGAAAACCTTCCGCATCGATCTCGCAAACCAGGTCGTGCATGTTTTCCGTGATCCGCCTGAACTTCTCTTCGCTTTCGCGCAGCGCATTTTCCACCAGCGTGCGCTCAGTCAGTTCCTGCTGCAATTTAGCGTTCACCGCTCGCAGTTCTTCCGTGCGCTCGCCGACCCTGGCCTCCAGGGAAGCGTGCTCCGTTCGGAGTTGCTCGACCAGTTTATTGAAAGCAACACCCACGACGCTGATCTCATCGTTGCCCGTGACTTCCACCGGCACCATCCACGGACTTTCCGCGTGGGAGGCAATCTCGTTGAAATGATTTGCCATTCCCACCAGCCGCCGCGTCACGAAAAACCGGAAGACCAGGAAAATCGCTCCGAAGAGAACGGAAAGGCCGACGGCCAGGACTATGGACTGGGAGCGCATCTCTGAGAGCAGGGGGGCATTCATGGCTTCGATGGGGACGATCACGGTATCGAGCCCGGCGAGATCCCCTACCTTCTTGTTAAAACCCGCCTTCGATCCGTACAGCTTGACGAGTTCATCCGGGGCATCAGCAGGGTCGCCGTGGCACTGCAGGCATTCCTGCCTTATCCACATCGGCGCAAATTGAGCCAGGTAATGCTTCCCCTCGATGTGGATCTCCCGGGTCTGACGGCTGGCTCCGGGATTCCGCCGGAAAAATTCGAACATCCCCAGTTCGTCCGGGTTGGCCGTATTCTTGGGATTGCGCGGCTCCGGGGACGCAAACCGGACTATATAGCCGGGGAATGTCTCATGAACCTTGCCGAAGATGCCCCTTGAGATGAAAGAAGACGACATCACCTCGGGGATGAATCCGTCCGGAGGCAGATTTTCCTGCATGATCGGCCTGATGACCCGGGTCGCATAATCCCGGATAGCCAGGTTGAATTCCAGCGCCAGGGACGTCTGTTGCTTGATCAGCTCCTGCGCATGCTCTCTGCTTGCTTCATAGGTGCGGTAAAACACGAAAACGGAAATAAGGGCGGCGAGGAATCCGAAGGGGAGGAGGAACCGTGTACTGACGCTTTTCATCGATCTTTCCTTGAAACTACACCGAGTGGATCACGTGTTTTCTAAAGAGCACATCTCTACCGGAAGATTTCTGCCCGGGGCGCATATGCGCCGCACACGAGCTTCCCGGCTGGTTCGCTGTCGCGTGCGGGTGAGGAATTGCAAATTGGATGCCGCTTAGCTCATTATTAAAATCGGCCCGGGTTATTTTTTTCCTTAATTGATTGTGAGATCCGGGGCATCGATCATAACCGGATGGACCGCGGTTTCTCAAGTCCTCCCCATGCAGAAGTTCCGTCCTGCCTGAATCTGATTCGTGCCTCCCCGGGGACAGCGGCTCCCGTTTCCCCCCGCCCCGGGGCCATTGCCCCAAGGGCCAACGCCAGGGAATTCTTTTATCCGCAGATTCGGGGATTTACGCAGATTTACGCCGATCAAAGCCTTTCTTTAAGAATGCGGGAAAGTTCCATCCGCAAGAATCCGTAGTGCTGCCGCGGAAGAGGCTTTCAGCCTCGATGGCTTTGTTTCCCCGGTAACCCTGCGAACTCGCCAGGCAAGATTCCTATCCGCGGATTTCGCCGATATTTTGCAGGGGAATGCTGGTGAAGTGTGGGAGAGGCTTCAGCCTCGATGTCTTCGTTTTCCCGACAGGCCGTCGGATCCGCCAGGGAATTCTCTTATCCGCAGATTTCGCCGATTTACGCAGATTAAGACATCAAGAATGTAGGCGATTCCCGACTCGAAAGCATTGTGCCAGGTGGGAGAGGCTTTCAGCCTCGATGGCTTTGTTTTCCCCGCCCGGCTGTTGCCGGTTCGGCTTTTTATTCAAGCTGAAGCCGATTTCGGACGATAGCCAAGTTATAACACCAACTTACATGGAGGCACTGCCATGAGGATCGTAATCGGCGATACTGTAAACATCGGATCCACGGGCCAGTACCGGGCGGACCGTGAACCAGCAGCGGTGGAAGCAAGATTGCTCAAAATCCGCAGCCCGAGAAAGAAACGCGGTAATCCCCCCGCAGGCCAGAGAGAAAGAAGGACGGGCAGCGCCGCTGACGATCCGCCCTCCGGACGCGTGGTCATCCTGATGGTTCCCGAAGGCTGCAAGATCCCGCGCGGGGTGGAAAGCGGGAGCTACAAGGTGTACCTGCGGTTCGTTCCACGCACCGGGAAGGCCTGATACCGGACAATCGATGTGGATGGCGGATCCGGCCCATCGCAGGTGAAAAGCCGGTCGCACGAATGAATTCTTGAATTTTCCGAATTTGAATGTAATCTTGTAGTGTTTTTCGGGGAACAAACAAAAACTTGCGTTTAGGTGGAGAATACATGGCGGACGTGCGATCGGGAAAAGTGGACAGGAAGACGAAAGAGACGCAGATTCAGGCCGAAATCGTGCTGGATGGCAGCGGAAAGGCGGAACTGAACACGGGGGTCCCATTTCTGGATCACATGCTCACGCTCTTTTCAGTACACGGTTTTTTCGATCTGCGGATCAAGGCTACGGGCGACCTGGACGTTGATGCGCACCACACTGTCGAAGACATCGGCATCTGTCTCGGCAAGGCTTTCTCCGAAGCCCTCGGCAACCGGGCCGGGATCCGGCGCTACGGGGATGCCTCGATCCCCATGGACGAAGCCCTCGCAACCGTCACCCTGGATCTTTCGAACCGCCCGTTCCTGGTCTATGACGCTCCTCAGATG
>JAEZXS010000139.1 GCA_023442755.1 Pseudomonadota bacterium
AATGGAATGGCAAGCAGCAAATCTAAGGAAAGACGGATCCGGGCCGAAATGGCGCTCCGCGGGGTAACCGCATCCGGAATCGCAAGGAGAATGAGCCCACCAGTCTCCCACCAGATGGTCAATGCAGTCATTAAAGGCAAGGCTGTAAGCGCCCGCGTCGTACGCGCTCTTGTGGATGCAGGAATCCCCGAACACCTTCTGAAAGCCAAGGCGGACTAACAATGAACGAACCAGTCCTCTACAGCGCTCAACATCTTTCCGAGATCCTGGGTGTTTCTGTTCAGGCCATACACAAGCGGGCGCTGAAAGAAGGCTGGAACTATGAAGAAGTTCCGAACTCCAAAGGCGGCGGCAGCTGCAAAAAATTCACTTTCGATTCATTACCTGGCGCTCTTCAGTTGGCACTACGTGCCAGCGAAGCCGAGCAGCTCGCGGAGGCGGCCGCAGCCGATCCGATCGCGAAGGCGCTGATTGCGACCGACAAGCGGCTTGCGCAGAAGAAATCCGGCGTGCCGGCGGTGAAGAGCACGTCGACGGTGGATACGGCAACCGGGGAAGGGCTCAGTAAGGAAGAAAAAGATAGGGCTCTACTCGTATCGCGCCTGGTATTCGAATACCGCGGCAGCTACGCCGGCAAGACGAACGGCGCCGTCCTTAAGGCCAAGAAGGATTTCGTAGAGGTCTACAACCAGGGTCAAGAATTCCCCTCCATATATACCTATATAGGGAAAACCTCTTTTCAGACTATGGAGCGATGGGACCTGCAGCTCCGCAGGAACGCGAACAGGCCCTTCATCCTGGCCGATCTTCGCGGAAAGCACAGAAAGGGCCAGACCTCGATCACGCCGGCGCAGGAACGGATCATCGAAATCTACGCCTATCATCCCAACCGCTTTCCGGACAGCGAAATAATCCGCAATGCCGTAAAGCACATGAAGATCGAGGGCATCCCCTGCACGCAATCCGAAGATACCTTTCGGCGCCACCTCGACAGGCTCCGCTCCGATAACTTCGCGGATTGGATTTTCCGGCGCGAAGGCTGGAAGGCCCTGAACGAAAAATGCCTCTTCCACGTGAGCAGGGACTACGACGCCATCGAGGTCGGCGACATCGTGTTTGCGGACGGCCATGTACTCAATTTCGAAATTTTGAATCCCTGGACCGGCCGGCCGAAGAGAATGACGCTCCTGCTCTTCTACGACATGAAGAGCAACATGCCCCTCGGGTGGGAAATCATGCCCACCGAAAACACGCAGGCCATCAAAGTCGCCCTGTATCGCTCGATCCTTCGCCTGGGCAAAATTCCGCGCGTCGTCTACCTCGACAACGGGAGGGCATTCCGCGGGCAATACTTCACCGGAACGAAGGACTTTCGCGAAATACCGGAGGTCGGGCTGTTCAATACTCTCGGGATGAAGTCCATTTTTGCGTGGCCCTACCACGCAGAAACGAAGCCCATCGAGGGCTTCTTCCACCTTTTCGCCGAGCTGGAGCGCAGCGCGCCGTCCTACTCCGGAACATCAATCAACGATAAGCCGGCCAGGATGAAGCGCGGCGAAGTGCTCCACCGCAAGCTCTATGAGTGCCTCACCCGGGGCGCCGTCCCGACCATGATCGACGCCCACCTGGCGATCGCGCACTGGATCGACACGGAATATTCGGTCCGCCCGCAGGACGGACATCTCAAGGGGCGCTGCCCGCTGGAAGTTTTCGCAGAAGGCATGGGACCGGGGTTGTCCGAAGAAGAAGCTGTCCGACTGCGGTTGCTCATGGATGAGCGTCACCTCAAAAAGATTCCGCGGGACGGCATCCGCATGCCCTGGTCGGAAAAGCTCTACTACCACCCTACCCTTTTCGGCAGGCAGAACCAGCCCGGCATCGTGCGCTACGACTGGCAGGACAAGCGCGCAGTCTACGTCTATGACGCGGACGGGAAATTCGTTTGCGAGGCGCGCCAGGTCGAAAAGGTACACCCGGCGGCAAAGCATTTGGGGACCGCTGAGGACGTCGCCGAGCTGGAACGCCAACTGGAGATGAAGGCGAGCCTTGCGAAGACGGTAACCGGCAAAGCCCGTGAATTCATCGAGGCGCACGTGGTGCCGGAAGTGCGGCGCGAAATTGAGGATATCGCCTCCATGAAAGAATCGGTTTGCGAAGCTGCAACCGGCGCTGGTCTGAAGGGTGCGGAAAATAGCCTGCAGGAAACGCTTTCTCCCGAAGAGGCCGCCTGGGCACAGCGCGAGTTCGAGGAAATGCTGGCGGCAGAGCCAAGTTGCGAAATTTCGCAATTTCAGCCCGAGCCGGAGTTTTGTCCGGACCGCGCCAGGCTGCTCACCATGACCGATATGGACCGCTACGAGACGCTCCTGGAGTGGACCGCGCGCGGGGTAGATGTCGGCATGGAGGATAAACGATGGATGGGCATGTACGAGCGGACAGAGGAATATGACCAGTTCCGCGGGTACTACGAAGATACGGAGCTGAGATTCCAGCTCCTTTATGGCGTGAAGTGACACCCTGAAACGAACAGGAGGTCGAAATGGCAAGAAACTACTGGCTCAGAAAGATGGATGGACATGGGCTGCGGCGCAGCCTGTTTGGCGCCAGGGCGCACTCGGAAGAGGGGCAAGTCCTGCTCGGAATACAAACCGTCAGGGGAATCAAACTGCCGCAATGTCTTGCGGATGGTGTTCGGGAGTCGGAGAACTATTCCTACGTGGAAGGATATTTTCTCCACATCGATGACATGGACCGGTTGGTAGCCGAGATCGATAGCAGGTCTCACGATGGTGCGGTTTACGAGCTGGCGATTCCGCGCAGCGCGATGGCCTCCTGCTTCGTTGAGTTCTGATCACGCAACGCTTCTTAAAGGAGGGGATACCTTGATCAAGCTAGTACCCGAATTCGTGGAAACGAAAAACGTACGGAGATTCTCCGTCATGGCTGCCGACCTCCTGGCCTACCAGGAAGGCTGTCTGGCCTGCGTGGCCGGTACTCCAGGTGTGGGGAAAACCAAGACGAGCCGCATCCTGGGAGCTCGGAACAACTGGGTCTATCTGCGGATCGCATCAATCTGGAAGCGGTCCGAGCTGGATTTTATCCAGGCGTTCGCCCGCGAGGTTGGGATCGCCATGCCGCCGGCACGCAAAGGCCGATGCTACGCGGAAGTGGTGGACAGGCTGACCGGCAGCGGCAGGATTGTGGTCCTGGATGAGATGCAGCGACTGCCACGCGAGTTTTTGAACATCGCTCTCGACATCAGCGACGCCACTGCCTGCCCGTTCATTTTGGTAGGCGAACCGGAGCTGAAGGGAATGATGGAGTACAACAAGCGCGTCTGGTCGCGGACGCACCGGCTTTTCGAGTTCGAACCCCTCTCCCTTGCCGACGTGCTGCTGTACGCCCACAAGACGGCCGAGCTGGCGCTGCAGCCGGAAATCGCGGCGATCCTCCACAAAAGTTCAGGCGGAGATTTTCGCATCCTCAAGCGCGATTTCATCGCGTTGGTCAATTTTGCAAATGCCAATGGGCCGGGGCCGGACGGCCAGCCGCAAATCACGGCGGAGATGGCCAAGATCGCCGTCAGCCAGGGCCTGAAAGGGACCGGGAATGGAAATGGACGCTGAAAGAATACAAAACCATCCGCTCGCCTGGGCCAAGGAGGCCCTGGGCATGGACGATGAGACGTGGAACTTCATCCTGTATGAGTGCGACGGGAACGAGAAGGCAATCATGGCCTGCATGGAGGGCCTTGGTGTCCATAAGAACAAGCAGATATCGCAAAAAGAGAAAAAAAACCTGCGCGGTATGGCGGTCGAGCTGCTCCAGCAGGAAGTCGCTCTCAGGAATCTGCCTGCCAAGGCGACGATGAGTAGGCTGGCGCGGGAATTGTTCGGCATCGATCGTGTCGAGTGGCTGCGCATGGATCAGATAGGCGAACTGATCTGGACGCTACGCCGAAGGAGCTTTGCCCTATGAGAAGGCAGGATACTTTCGCGGAGCGGGTGCGGACTGCGGCCGCAGCCATCCAGGACAAGGAGCCGCCCGTCACGCTTGAAAAGCTGCAGGTGCCGCTCCTGGTGCAGACCTACGAGGATAAAAACCGGCTCTACGAGGCCTGCAGGGACATGTGCCGCCGCGGCGAAATGCAGCGCGTAGGCCGTGGAGTCTACGACTATAAGGGCCGCCAGCGCGCAGCACTGCAAAAACAAAGCATTATGTGGCGGTATCTCAGATCGGGCCGCTCATTCGGCGGAGTCACGACAGAGGAGTTGCAGGAGGTTGCCGGCGCATCGCTCGACTACGTCCAGGAATGGACGGATCTCCTGGTTCGGCGCGGCGTTATCAAGCAGATCGGCGACAAATGGCAGCTGATATCCGATCTGGCGGAGCCGCCCGTTAATGACGAGAAGAGCGAACGGCTGCGGGCCATACGGGAGCGGAAAAAACAGCGTGTGATTTCCGCCTTGGAACGCGCGGGGAGCGCAGTTGCCGAGGCGCTGAAGTTTTTGAGGGGAGCGGAAGTGGACAACGAGGAGAAAGGAGCGGGAGCGTGAACATTGGAAGCGTATTCACGAGGGCTCACTGTCATGTGGCCCCCGAAGTGACGAATGAGTGGATCCAGGAGCGGCTGAACGCCGGGGCTCTGCGGGACATTCCGGACGGCAAAAAGTCGTCGGAAGGGTTCGTCCCCTATGGCGATCCGGAGCGGCGCGAGTTCCAGGGGTTTGAGCATGCGAAGGGCGAATATACCGTCTTTCGATTCGCCCGCTTGCGAAAGACTGTCCCTGCGGCAGCGGTGAAGATGCGGGTAAACGCGGAAATCGCCGAGGCAAAGGCGAAACTGGGACGCAGGCCGGCCCGTGACGTAATCCAGGAAATCAAGGATCGAATCGCGGAACGGATGCTGGATCAGGCATTCCCGGTCCCGAGCAGTTTGCCGGTGGTGTGGAACACGCGCACCGGCGACATGCTGATCGGCACGGCCAGCGTGGCTGCGCTGGACGATTTCTTCACCAGGTTCGAGAAGGCTTTCCAGCTGTATCCGCGCGTGCAGTGGCATTCGCGCTGGGCGGTCAGGCTCATCGATGAGCAGAAAACGAAAGTCAACCTACGGGCCTGGTTCGAGACGGAAAGTGCCGAGTCTCTGATCTCAGCCCGGCCGCTTGGAAACGACTTCCTTACATGGCTTTGGTACTTCGCCGAGCGCGAGAACAAGGGCCTGGAGCTGCTTGAAGGCGGAACGGCATCCGTGCGGGTCGTGAACAAAGCCCTGCTGGTAAATCCGATCGACAGGAGCGAGCGCATTGTGTGCAGCTCGCCGTCCGGTCAGCTGGTCGAGGCACGGAAGGCACTCCAGATCGGGAAGGTGGTCGAGAGCTGCGGCCTGTGGATCGGGGCGAAGGTCGAAGAGGAATACACTCTCGGCTTGGACAGCGGCCTCATGTCCTGGCGGTCGGTGCAGCTTCCGCATGCCTTACCGGATCCTGAAGCAGACGAGGATGCTCTCTTCTTAGAGCGCATGAGCCACATCGAGACGGTGCGCTCGGTGCTCGATGCGCTGTACCGGAAGTTCCTGGCGGAGCGGCTGTCGCCCAATTGGGACCGGTCGATCCGCGAGCTTATGCGGAGCTGGTTTGCGCAGGTAGGGGAGGATGCCTGATGCAACGAGGGGGAGCGGAAGAGATGGGTGGCAGGGGGAGCGAGATCGATCCGGGGCTGGTCGTGCTCACAGATGAGCGGCTGGATTATCTCGGCGAGCAGTTCCAGTTCTGGAATGTGCGCCGGTTGATCGGAATCCCGTTTTACATGTTCATTCGGCGTCCGGATTACTACGTCGACAAGGTGGCAACGATCATTTTCAAAGCGCTCGGTTGGGATCAGGAGGAGGCGTATGCCTGAGTGCTGGCCGGATATCGTATCGGTCTGCACCCTGTCCAACGAGTTTTTGCAGCGGTTCCGGCAAAGGGTCGGCGAGGAGCCGACCCTCGAACACGTGAACCTAATACTGGCCGGCGCCAAGCGCATCAGGCGGCAGCAGACCTTGTATAAACGCATCAACGGCGAATTTTGCCGTTACGAATTCTTAGGGGAATTTTGGAACCACGAGCACGGCATGATCCTGCTCGTCAACGAAAATGCACGGACGGCGGTTACTGTCTACACGCACAAAGACAAGTATCCGGCCCACCCTGTCGAGCCCGGGAGACGCAGGCATGGCCGCAAAAGATGAAAAGATAAACAGCCGGCAGATCCAGTTTCTGCAGGCGCGCAGGCGGCAGCTCGGGATCTCTGATGACGTCTACGCCGAGATGAAAAAATCGGTTGAGGTCGAGTCCACGCGCGACTTGACAGTCGCCCAGTTCGATGCCCTGGTGCAGCGCATGAACGGGTCGATCCTGCGCGGATCGCGGCGCACCCGCGAGTCCAGAACCAGCTACAAGCCTGTGCACGATTCGGCGTACGCCTCGGGCATGCACCATGCGCCTCCTATGGATCGGGCGGCGATGATCTCGAAGGTCGAAGCCATCCTGACGGAGTTGGGCAAGCCCTGGTCTTATGCTGACACCATTGCGGCCAAGCAGACCAACGGCAAAGTCAGCCTGCTGCGATTCTGCAACTACCAGCAGACCTACCGCGTTTTGCAGTCGCTCTGCGTATACCAGGAGCGGCTGGCAAAGCGCGAGGAACCGCCGGCGCCAGAGCCCGAGGTGAAGGTCGGGGATGCCGCATTCTACATCCGGGAGCTGCGCAGCGAGCAGTGCCAGTGCGGCAGGGGCAAAAAGAGCGGCAAGAGTTTTTGCTATAGCTGCTGGAAGCGGCTGCCCGAGGATCTGCAGCGGGCACTATACAGACGTATAGGTGAAGGCTACGAGGCCGCTTACGAGCGGGCCGTCATGCACCTGGACAAGGAGAAGCATCAATGAGCGAGGTCCATCGCTTTCTCATGTCTGGCATCGACGATCAGATTCGGGACTTTCACCTGCAGGTTTGTGCAGCGCTCAATGCGATCGAGCGGCGCGGGCAGACGATGTTTTACACCTGCCTTTCGGAAGATAGGGAGATGGCCCTGGAAACGGCACGGCAGACGAAGGTCACCGTCCAGGAATGGGACGGAAAACAATGGGCGGTGATCGTTCGACCATCAGGGATGGACGGCGCCGGAGCCGGAGCCGGAGAAGAAGAACTCCCATAAAAGCGAGATGCCGACACGAACTTGGAGCAGATCGAAGATTGGGGATGCTCAATGAAATACCCTAATGTCAACGCTTCCCTTTATGATGACAAATTTTCGGTTGATTTTGACTGTGTAGGTGTCGAAGCGTGCCGGTTTGCGCTCTGCTCGATCATGCCTCCAACGGGCGGAGAGGAATGCGTCAAGCGGAATTATGGATCGTGCAGGTGCATTCAGGCACAGATGGCGGCGCTCGAAGCGCTACGTAAAAAGCTTGGCTCAACGCTAAAGAATTTGAAGGAACAGGAGGAATCCAATGATTGAAAACATATTCGATCCGGCTGCATGGAAGAGTCGCCGATGCCTCCTGAAATGACTCTGCTGCAGAAGATTCTGCTCGGCGCAATCAGGAAGCGGGGAAAGAGCAACCCGATCTCCTGGCGGGATCTTGCGGACTGGCTCAACATTCCGGGACGGGACATACGTAAAGAAGTCGAAACGCTCGTAAACGTATTTCACGAGCCGATCTGCTCGTCTTATAGCAGCACGAACCCAGGCTACTACATCCCCCAGACGCCGGAAGAAGTCAGAGAAACCTGCAACACCATGATCCGGCACGGGGCGAACATCATCAAGCGGGCGAAGATCATTGGAAAATACAGCGACGAATACGTCCTGGGGCAGACCAGGATGGAGTTGGAGGTCTCCAGATGAAGACTAGATATGTAGTGGGTTTTGCTTTTACGCGGAGCAACAAATGCGTTCTGCTCATCGAGAAGACCCGTCCCGAATGGCAGAAAGGCAAGTGGAATGGTATCGGCGGCCACATCGAGGGAGATGAGACGCCGATGGAAGCCATGAAGCGCGAAGCACTTGAAGAAACCGGCATCTCCTCTGATTTTAAATGGGAGCATTACGCTACCATGCGCGGGGAAGATTTCGAATGCTTTGTTTTTGCCGGAAGGATATCGGAGCCGCCAACCGCAGCATCGGATACGGGTGAACGACTCTATGTTTGGCCACTTCCGTTGAAAGGACTCCCGAGGATCGCAAATCTCCATTTTCTTATCGAAGCAGCACTCGTCAGGGACAGCTTCAAGCACATTGAAATCACTTGTGGCCAAAACGGTGCAACCGGCCAGGCAAAATGAGAGGCGCACATGAAGGTCAAAATCAAGTGGGATAAGGACGGAGACTATAAGTTCTTGGGATTTGCAGTGATGAAAGGAACGGGAGAATTTCTCGTTCTCTTCAGTGGTGAAACAGGCGGCGTCATGGCGGCGCCTATCGATTCGCCGGCCAACGTTCGGAAGGGCATTTCCCGCAATAAGAGATTTGATATCGTCTAGGAGCAAAACCAGATGTTTCGAACCATCTCCGATTGGAAAGACATCGATGCGGCCCTCGAAGAGATGGGCCTGCTCGACATCGAGATAGGCGTGCATACGGCGTCGCTGGCAGAGCGACTCTACGCCGCCCTGAAGGACCACGCAGAAATAATCGGCAGTCTGAAAGCGGACCGGAAGGGCCTTGAGGAAAGGGTCAATGCCTTCTGCCTCGCCAACAAGAGCGAATTTGCGAAGCGCCGCAGCAAGGTTTTTACCTTCGGCAAAGTGGCCTTCAAGGTGAGCGAAAAGATCACGTACGACGAAGCGATGGAAGCGGTCATTATCTCCGTTTTGCGCAAGCTCGGCCATGTCGACTGCGTGAACGTCAAGGAATCGATCGACAAGAATGCAGCGAAGATCCTTGATGATAATGAGCTTGCCCGCTGTGGCCTCAAACGTTCCAAGGAAGACAACTTCCGGATTTTACCCAACATAAGCGCCATCGCGCAAAAAGCCGGCAAAGAATACACCGAATCCGCGCCCCTAGACATCGATAAGCTGGCGAAGCTTGTTCCGGCTGTCGGAGAGGTGGCGTGATGGTCGAGGGGCTAGTTGTTGACTTGTTTGCGGGGGGCGGCGGGGCCTCTTGCGGAATCGAGCGCGCTCTTGGCAGAAGTCCTGACATCGCCATTAATCACGACCCGGTCGCGGTCGCAATGCACTCTCTCAATCACCCGCATACCCGGCACTTCCAGGAGGACATCTGGGATGTCTACCCACGCTGGGCGACCAGGAAACAACCCGTATGGTTGCTCTGGCTGTCCCCGGATTGCACCGACCACAGCAAGGCCAAAGGGGGCGTTCCGAAACGGGACCGCAAAAGACGCGCGCTTGCTTGGGTGGCGGAAAAGTGGATTCTCGGTACCAGGCCTGATGTCATAATCCTTGAGAACGTGGAAGAATTCGAACGCTGGGGACCGCTCAATTCAGCCGGGACAGTGATCAAGACCCAGAGGGGAACCACCTTCACGCAATTTCTGCGCATGCTTCGGCGCTACGGCTACAAGGTCGAATACCGTGAAATAAGGGCTTGCGACTATGGCGCCCCGACGATTAGGAAAAGGCTCTTTCTTGTCGCCAGGTGTGACGGGTTTCCTATCGTCTGGCCGGAACCAACGTACGGCCCATGTCTTTTGCCCTACCACACCGCGGCCGAGAATATAGACTGGTCCATCCCGTGCCAGTCGATATTCGAGCGAAAAAGGCCCTTGGCCGAGAACACCATGCGGCGGATCGCCGAGGGCATCAAGAGGTATGTCTTGGACTGCCCAAAGCCTTTTATCGTCTCGTACTACGGTCCCAAACGGGATGACGACTTCAGGGGCCGCGGAATAGACGAGCCGCTGCCCACCCAGTCGACCGAAAACAGGTTCGGCCTGGTCACCCCCTATCTTTTCAACCTGACACATGGTGGGCGGCTTGAGCGAGCCGACGAGCCATTGCGCACCATCACCTGCGCGCAGCGCGGCGAAAAGGCGATCGTCATTCCTCATTTGCAGCGCCAGTTCGGGTGTTCGGTCGGACACGCAGCAGACGAGCCTTCGGGCACCATCACGGCTGGTGGCATGGGCAAAAGCGCTGTATGCGCGGCTTTTCTGACCAAGTATTTCGGGGCGTCTGTTGCCCAGCCTGCAGGCGATCCGCTGCATACCGTGACGGGTAAGGGCAAAATCGGCGTGCTCGCATCACATCTGATCAAGCTCAAGGGCACGAGCCGGCACGGCCAGCCACTGGATGAGCCGATCCATACCATCCAGGCCGGCGGACTCCACTACGGAGCCGTCTACGCATTCCTGACGAAATATTTCGGCACGGCGATCGGCCAGAGCTGTGATTCTCCGGTGCATACCCTGACCGCGAAAGACCGGCTTGGGCTCGTGATTGTGAATGTATCCGGGGAGCCCCATGTCCTGACCGATATCGGGCTCAGGATGCTGTCCCCGAGAGAGCTTTTCCTCTGCCAGGGGTTTTCGGCTTCCTACCGGATTGACCCGGTCGTGAACGGAAAACCGATCACCAAAGCGGGTCAGGTACGCATGGTTGGAAACAGCGTTTCGCCGCATCCTGCCGAAGCCCTTGTTCGGGCGAACCTGGTAGATGTTTATGGTTATGTCGACAGGAGCATACGCAAAGTTCAACACTGGAGGTAATGCGATGGCTACGGTCACGAAGAACCCAATGATTGCAGCCTACGGACCGGGGGCCGGATGGCGTCGTCTGTATCCACTGCCGGAGTTTCGATTACAAGACCTTTGTCTGCCGTGTCCGCAATGCCGGCACCAGGCGCAACAAAAATACCCATAACCCCAAATGGCCGGTGTGCGGGCAGTTTAAGCTGGATGAGGCCGGGGGGTTTGTTGGAAAGGTAAACCAATGACGGAAGGGACCATTTCCTATTTAGTTGGGTGCCATCAGTTCGCGATGCATCCGCTGCAGGTAATAAGAGCATGGCGGGCTGAATACGGCACTTGGCCAAAATGGTGGCAGACAATCAGCATAATTTGCCACGATATAGGAGTCTGCGGAAGACAATATCTGTCCGATGATAACGCCAAAATCGGGCACTGGAAGCTCGGAGCTCGAATGGCATGCAGAATTGTCAGAGCAGTAGCTCGCCTTCGCAAAGACAAGTACTTGGCGAACTTCTATGCCAAATTGGCGTGGTACACATGTGCAGGCCATTGTCCGGAAGAATCAGGTTTTCCCGAGAGCCGTTTGTCTAGAGCCGATAAACGTTCCTGGCTTGTGGCTCCCATGTGGTGGATGTGGAGCAACTATTATGTCGAATGGCATGGACGGAACATCGGTGTAACTCCTCCACCAGAATGGCGTCGGCTCGTAGCCGAAAATCTCCAGAGAGAAAGGCCACTGGGAAACCATCAATTGTACTTGCGAAACCGGAAGGCATACCGATGCGCCTGATCTGCCCTGCATGCGGTGCATCTGCCTCGATGGAGGCATGGGTAAACGACGCCAATGTCCGCCAGGTGATCGACATCCTGTCGAAACTGCCGGGCCTGGTCGCGACCCGGACGCCGGCGTATCTCGGCCTTTTCCGAAAGGGGCCGAAGGGCCTTTCCTGGCCGCGGGCTCTGCGGATCGTCAGCGAGCTGCACCAGCTGGTGAGCACAGGGTCCGTGCACTGGGAAAACGGCGAGGAGCGCCCTGCCCCGCCCAGCCTGTGGGCAGACATCATGGACAAGATGATCGCCCGCGCCTGGGCCGATCCGTTGGACGACAACAATTATTTGCGCAAGGTGGTGTGGAGCGAGGCGAAACCGCTGGCCGTTCAAGCCGAAGGAGCCGGAGAGACAAAGGCAAAGCATCGGCTGGATGAAGCCGATCCGTTCGTTCCCCAGGGGCAGCGGAAGAAAAGCTGTTATACCTGCAACAATCTCGTGAAGCCCAAGGGGTGCAAGATCAAGAAGAGCCCGGCATCCAACAACATGATTCTTGGCTGTCGGGATGGTTGGGTAGAGAAATCGCACTCGATCGGTGAAGTTGCGAAGGCGATAGCCGAGAATTTGCAGGAAAAGTGAGAAACGGCCATGACGATCATTACGGGATGTTGCTGCTGGGACAATGACATAGAAGTCGATGAAGAGGATTTCTGTGGGCACGGGGAACATATATGCTCGCGATGCCTTGACGAAGCTGCACTGCAGGAGGGCTGATTAATGGAACCTTGGATTCAGACATATACCGGGAAAAAGTTTTGGCCTCTTGCGCCAAAACCTATAGACATTGACATCCTTGACATTGCTCATGCTCTGAGTCTCAAGTGCAGATTTGAAGGCCACTGCGTTCGTTTTTATTCCGTTGCGGAGCACTGCTGTCTGGTCGCCGATCTTCTACTCATGCAAGAGAATAACATGCAGTTGGCCTGTGCCGGATTGCTCCATGATGCGGCCGAGGCTTATTTGCCGGATGTCCTGAGTCCGATAAAGCCCATCCTTGTTGGATTTGCAGAAATTGAGGAAGTGCTCGAAAGAGCAATAGCAATCAGATTCAATTTGCCATTACCGTTTCCAAAGGAAATCAAGGAGGCTGATCGAGGTTTGCTCCATGCTGAGCGGAAACAAGTATTGATTGAAGGACCAGCGTGGTCTCGCTTTGAGGGAATCATACCAGATGTGGAAATAAGATTTCTCGACCCTACTTATGCGGAGATCGAATTTCTAAAACGCTCTGCGCATTTTGGGTTGATTCGGATTAAGAAGGATGGCCTTATCCTTCCAGGGAGAAATGAGACAGCTTAGAGGCCGAGGGGGAGAGAAAAATCTGTTGACAAGGCGCGGGAATCACAAGGTATAATCGCGCACGATTGAGCACCGAATTTCGGTGCCCCGAGAAAGTTAATCAGGGTAAGCCCGGAACGCCGGTAACACCATGAGTGTTGCCGGCGTTTTTTATTTTGGGCCGGTCATACGACGCGAGGCACAGAGAGTAACACCGAAATGCCCGCCGAAAACGGCGGCGGGCGAAATGCCGGGGGGAACCAAGTTGCCGTTCCATCGCTCCCGCTCCCAGCTCCCCAGCCCCCGGCACCCCCTCAAATTGTTTCTGTCGATTCGCTTTGAACGAGGAGGTGATCCTGTGAGTGAGGATGCGCGCTTACTGAAATTGATCGAGCCCGTGCTGAAGCATGAGGGTTCGGTGCTTTCTCTCGATCCGGACGACCCGGGACTCGCCACGAAATTCGGTGTGTCGCTTCGCTGGCTGCGGAGCTGCAAGGATATTGATCCGCAAACCGGCTATATGGTCGGCGATCTCGACCACGACCACGACGTCGACGCGGACGATATCCGGGAAATGACCAGGATCGACGCCATCCGGATTTACCAAGCGCAGTGGTGGGATCGGTATCGGTACGGCCTCATCGAAGATGATGCCGTAGCCGGCAAGCTGCTCGACTTTTCGGTGCACACCGGGCCTGGACGAGCCCATAGGTTGATCCAGGTCGCCTGCAATAATGTCGGCATTCCCGGTCAGTTGGCCGTTGACGGCATTCTCGGTCAACAGACGATCGCCGCCATAAACAGCCGACCGTCCCAGCAGTACCTCCTGGCCATGTTACGCCTGGAGGGGATCAAGTTTTATACGTCGCTTAACCAGCCCAAGTATCTGCGTGGCTGGATCAACAGAGCCCTGGACTGATTCGCACAGCCTCTTTCGAAGGAGTACCGCAATGAATTTTCTCAGCCCCAAAAAAGAGTTTTTGCGTTTGCCTGCTCGGCATATCCTTGTTTGCATCTGCCTCGCCCTGGTCTCCTGCGCTCCGGTGTCCAAGCTTACCGGCATCCCCGAACAGCAGTTGAGAGACGGCGCAGTAACGGCCGCCGAAGGCACGATGAAAGCCGTCGAGGTCCTCAAGGGCGCAGCGGCAATGACGCTGCCCATTGCCTGCGCAACGGGCCAGCTCGACAAGGGTGTATGCGACACCTACCGGCTGGCAAATTCGGCTGCCGCCGTCGCCCTGCCGAAGGCCGAAACAGCCCTTGCAGCTTACAAGTCCGATCCGTCGACCGCCAACGGGGCGATCCTGGACGCCTCAATGACCGCCCTTTACGAGGCCTGGTCAACCTACAACGTGGTCAACGGGCAGACGCCGTTCGTGGACGCAAACGGAAACCCTCTGTGGACAACAGTGCCAACTCCATCACCGGCGGGTTAGCCGGCCTGGTCGAGGGCATCCTCGCTCTATGTGAGGCGCATGCCGGGGACCAGGATGGATCTGACGTCGTCCCCGGCTGGCCTCGATGGACCGGAATAAATGGTTTCGGCTTCCGGTGCGAAACCATCCCGCCGGGCAAAGGGTTTTCGGCGGGAATGGGCAGTAAACAGTACGACCGGCACTTTTACGGTCATTGGGAGTGGAGGTTTTAGATGGACGCCGATATTACAACGAACCTGATAACATGGGCGGCGAATCACTTCCTCACCGCGGACAGCGCGTTGATAGTGCTGCTGGCGAACATGCTTTTCAAGTATCTTCCCTTTCACGGCGCCAATGACCTCTTCGAGGTTGTGCTCAAAATAGTCCTGAAAGGCATCATCGCCCTGTGCCAGGCCCTTCTCGGCCTCTTGGAACGAATAGACCGGCAGCCCCAAAAAGTCGTCCCGATGCCTTCCGATATCGATGTGACTCCGCCCGAGGCCCGGCCCGAGACAACCGGCCCGGCCGTCCCAGCATCGGTCAAGATCAGCTATCCACAGCAACAGACCATCGACGTCGATCACGGCGCGCCCTGATGCTGGTCGCTGCAGGCGGCCGCGGCCGCCTGCAGTATCGAACACCAGGCTAAAACCGAAGACGAGGCAGATATGGACGGACTGGCAACGGATTTCATCATCAAGGTGGCAAGTACTTTCGGAGTTCCCGGAATCATCTTCGTCGTGTGGTACTTCAGCGAGCGCAGCCGCGACAAGACGATGGCGGCCTATCGCGAGGACACCTTAAGGATGGCCAAAACATACGAGGACGGCCTCGCCGAAGTGCGGCAGATGTACAAGAACAACGTCCTCCTGGTCGAAGGGTACGCACGGCTCGCCAGTGAACAGAAAGACGTGATCATCATGGCGACTGCGGAAGTGCAGAAACTGTCCGACAAGGTCGACCAAAACCAGTTTTGTCCGATGGTGCGCTTGAAGAAGGCGGCATCGGGAAGGGAGATCTGATGAGCGAGATTCTGCAGCAGGAAGGCAAGCTGACTCTCAAACGGCAGCAGGCAGAAAAGTTGCGGCTGCGTCTGATTGGCCTGGCGGCCTCTATTCGAGGCTGCTTCGACCCGACCGAAAAGGACCCCGCAGTATTCAAGACGGCGGTCGCGGTCGAGCAAGCATTCGAGGCCGACAAGCTGCGCACGGAGTACATGGCGCTGCAGGCCGAGATCAGAGAGATCAATCAATACCTGGGGCGGTAGCGATGCCTGAAAACGGCAAAGAGTACAGCATGGAAGTGGTCGAGCGCGCGGAAGATCTGCACTGCGTGGACGGCCACACGCTCGACCAGGTGGCCACGATCACCGGCGTGAGCGTACCGACGCTCAAGCGCTGGTCCGTGCAGTATGACTGGGCGACCAAGCGGGACAACATCCGCAGGGCGCGCAGCGCGATCCGCACGAACCGCGTGCTGCTCCACGCCGCGCTGATTGAAAATGCTTTGAAGTCCCTTAACCCGATGGACGCCTTCGCTGTCAGCTCCATCGAAGGCGTGGTTCAGCGGGCGGCGGCCTCGGCGATGAAGGGCCAGGTTGCCCAGGACCAGGCAGCCGACAATTACCGAGAGATCCGGACCGAGGCGGACGCTGTTGCAGCCCTGGAGGAAGCACTCGAGATCCGAATCAACAAGCTGCTCAGCAATCCGGACGGCCTCAACTTCGGCAGCATGCAGGACATTACCAAGGCCCTGGAGCTGCTGAACAAGCTCAAGGCCCGGCAGCCGGCTGCGACCGGCAAAACACAGCCCGGGCTCAGTGAAGAAGCGGCCGAAACTATACGTAAGCAGATTTTGGGGATCAAGTGATGCCCGATTCCGCCGTCCTTCTCCCTTATCAGCAAAAGTGGATCGCCGATACTTCTCCGGTGAAGATTGCCGAGAAGTCGCGCCGCGTCGGGCTGTCCTGGTGCGAGGCTGCGGACGACGCAATGCTGGCGGCCAAGTCGCGGGAGGCCGGGGGGATGAACGTCTGGTATCTCGGCTATAACCGGGAAATGGCGCTCGAATTTGTTAACGACTGCGCCTTCTGGGTGCGCCACTACACCAGGGCGGCCGCGGCCATCGAAGAAACGCTCATCGAAGACGAAAAGAAAAGCATCCTGGCCTACGTGATTCGTTTCGAATCTGGTTACCGCATTACCGCTTTGTCCAGTCGGCCGAGCAATCTGCGCGGCAAGCAGGGCAAGGTTGTAATCGACGAGGCTGCATTCCACGACGATCTGGACGGTCTCATCAAGGCCGCTATCGCGCTCCTCATGTGGGGCGGCAAGGTCTGCATCATCAGCACACACAATGGAGAGGACAACCCATTTAATGAGCTGATCACTGAGATTCGCGCCGGCAAAAAGCCTTACTCCATCCATCATATCGACCTGGATGAAGCCCTGGAGCAAGGACTTTATAGGCGCATATGCGCGAGCCTCGGCAAAGATTGGTCGCCTGAAGGCGAAGCGAAGTGGCGCCAGGATCTGATCGACTTCTACGGCGAGCATGCCGAAGAAGAGCTTTTCTGTGTGCCTTCGAAGGGCTCCGGCATCTATTTTCCGCGGGTCCTCATCGAATCCTGCATGGACAAGTCGATTCCGGTCATTCGCTGGAGCTGCAAGCCTGAGTTTGCGACCGAGCCTGACGTGGTGCGTGCCGCGGCCGCCGCACTCTGGATCAAAAACAACCTGGTTGACCTGGTGGCGAAACTGGATCCGGATTATCCGACCGCGTTCGGCCAGGATTACGGCATGACGGGCGACCTCTCGATTATCTGGCTGCTCCAGGAGCGGCCAGGCCTGATCTATCGCACCCCGTTCGTAATCGAGCTTCGAAATGTTCCGTACAAGGAGCAGGAGACGCTCATGATCTGGCTCGGGCAGGCTATACCGCGCTTCCGAAACGCTGCTTATGACGCCAGGGGCAACGGGCAGCCACTTGCTCAGCGGGCAATGCAGATATTCGGCCAGTGGCGGATCACGCAAGTGATGCTCACCCAGGAATGGTACCGTGACAACATGCCGCGGTACAAATCTGCCTATGAAGACAAGAAGATCCTGATACCGGCAGATGGCGACATCCTGGACGATCACCGCATCATCACGATGCAAAAAGGGATAGCCAAGCCTCCAGAAAGCGTGCGCACCAAGGGACGCGACGGTGGCCAAAGGCATGGAGACGCGGCCGTTGCCGGATGCCTCGCCTGGTTTGCCGCGACCAGGACCGAGTCCAATACCGGCGTCCTGGAATACTACGCGCAGCAGTACCAGGAGTTAATGCAACAAGGTTCCAATGCTCCTTCGCCCGAGCCAGAATTAGTCAAAGGAGGATCATGGCCGTTTCCAGTGTACCCGCAAGCCGATCCGAGTACATGGGGGCCATCAAATGCACATTGATCGCGACAGCTTCTTCCTGGGTATGTATGCGGGAGCGGTCCTTTTAAGCGCATTCAAGGCAATTGCATCTTTGTGGAGCCATCCACGGAAACACGGGGTGCGGGTGATAATCTCGGGCAATCTGGTCCGCATCGAAGGTGGAGACAGGGATTAGTATGGTCAACCCGGTAAAGACGCCCATCGAGCAAGGTCTGATAAGCCGCATAGTATCCGGCGCCAAATATATTTTTACGGGCCGCGCGGACTGGTTCGGCCCGGGCGAGCCGATCCCCTCCGTCGTGCAGGACCAGGTTGCCGCCGGCACCGAGGGCCGAGGTTGGGATTACCCGGTCGCCGTCAACAAAACCATTCAGCCTCGGCAGAACGAGCCGGTCCAGTACTCGCAGCTGAGATCCCTCGCAGATAACTGCGATCTGCTGCGGCTGGCCATCGAAACGCGCAAGGACCAGATTTGCAGGCTTTCCTGGAAGATCAAGGCACAGGAAGGCAAAAGGGTCCCTCAGAAGCGCATCGATGCCCTGGCGGCGATATTTCGGAGGCCGGACCGGGAAAAACGCTGGCGGCGCTGGCTGCGGGCGCTCCTTGAAGACTACTACGTGCTCGATGCAGTGACCATCTACCCGCGCCGCACCAAGGGCGGCGATTTGTATTCTCTCGATCTCATCGACGGCTCCACCATAAAGCGAAACATAGCCCTCGACGGGCGCACGCCCATGCCACCGGCCGCGGCCTACCAGCAGATACTGCATGGGGTGGTCGCCGCGGAATATACCGTCGAACAGCTCTTGTACCTCCCGCGCAACATGCGTACGCACAAGCTATACGGCTTCTCGCACACCGAGATGATCTGGCTCATGGTAAACATCGCCCTGCGCCGGCAGCTCAGCCACCTGGAATATTTCACCGAGGGCAACGTCCCCGAAGGCATCGCCACCTGCCCGGAAGGCTGGCAGACGAACCAGGTCGCCGAATGGCAGAAGTACTGGGATGCCCTTTGCGAAGGCAACCAGGCGATCAAGCGCAAGATCAAGTGGGTGCATGCCGGCATGGAGTACAAGGCGCTCAAAACCGAACTGATCAAGAACGACTTTGACGAGTGGCTGTCGCGGGTTATCCAGTACTGTTTCTCGCTCTCCCCTATGCCGTACGTCCGGCAGATGAACCGGGCGAGCGGCGAGATCCAGCAGGATACGGCGACGGAGGAAGGCCAGGAAGTCGATAAGGTCTACATTAAGGAAATCGTGGACGACGTCCTGGAGCTTCACCTCGATGCCGGCGACTGCGAATTCGAGTGGGTCCAGGAAAAGGACGTCGATCCTTTCAAACAGGCGCAGGTGGATGAAATCTACATCAACACCGGCGTCCAGACACCACAGCAGATAGCCGAGGCCAGGGGGTTCGAGTACGAGCCGGAGGAAGAGCCCGAACCGGAAGTGCAGCCTCAGCCGCAGCCCGGCATCGTTCCCGATGACGAAAAGCTGGCCAAGACGGCAGGCGCCGGCAAGGATAAAAAATTCGGTTCGCTCCCCATCGGCAAACGCACCAAGAAGGCCCGCAAAAAGCTTATCCGGATTCTTACAGACTTTTTCGCGGAGGAATCCGCGCGGATCGCCGCCGACATCTCCGAATCGCTGCAACTGAAAAAAGCCGCAGGAGAGAAAAAGACTCCGGAAGACGCCTTGAATCAGCTTTCCTTTGAAGGCTGGCAAATCCTGTGGGAACCGGTATCGCAGCAACTCGCCACGGCTGTCGAGGAAGCAGGCCTTGCGACGCTTAAACAGATCGGGATCAAAGACGAGGGCATCACCGAGTTGGTGCACGAGCAGGCCGTCCAGGTGGCCCGCGAGCGGGCGGCCGAGATGGTCGGTATGAAATACGTCGACGGCGAACTGGTGCCGAACCCGAATCCGCGCTGGGCGATTACCGATTCCACCCGCGACATGCTGCGGGAAACAATCACGAAGAGCCTGGAAGAAGGCCCGACCGCCCAGGAACTTGCGAAGGCCATCGAGGAATCGGCGGCATTCGACGGTTGCCGGGCCGAGATGGTTGCCCGCACTGAACTGGCGAACGCTCACAGCCAGGGGACTCTTGAAAGCTACCGGGCGGCCGAGCGGACCGGAGTCGTCCTGCAAAAGCGCTGGCTGGTCGGCTCGGGAGATTCCTGCGACACCTGCCAGGCAAACGCCGCTGCCGGCGCGATCGGCGTCAATGAGGTTTTCCCCAGCGGCCACGATGCCCCCACAGCGCATCCGCATTGCACCTGTTCCCTGGCGCCGGTGGTGGTGTCGGCTTCCGAAGTCCAATCAGGCGAGGAGCCCTACAAATGAGATTCTTTGTCCTGCTCGCGGTGCTTTTTGCCCTGATCTGCCCGGCTCCGGCGCCGGCAGCAAACGACATCATTCCGCCGACTCCCGCGGCATCGACCAGCCGGGCCGGCAAGGTGAGACTCTGCTCCGACGCCGAAATCCTTGCCGGATCGGCCTCCTGTGTGCCGAATGCGGCACAGGTGCTTGGGGATTACGTCCCGTTTTCCGGCAGCACGAAGGATCTCGACCTGGGCAGCCATGCCCTGAAAGCAGGCACTGCGTATTCTCGCATGCCGGTGATCACTTCAGCCGGAAATGTGACGCTTACGGCAGACCAGCAGAAATCAGTATTTGTCGAGATTACGGCGGCGGGAACGGTCAGCCTTTTAGCCGGAATTGCGGGGGACACCGTGGTCGTCTATTCGACCGGTGCCTTTGCTGTTTCAGTAAAACCTTATGGTTCCCAGGTGATAACCCTCAACGGAACGGACCTAACCGGGGGCAACCGGATCACAAACACATCAACTGCAGGGGATACGGTGACACTGCTTTTCGACGGCGTGAAGTGGCGCGTTTTGGGTACCTCTACCTTTACGGATGGGGGAGCATGATGAAAGCCGTGTGCGCGATCATTTTAGCGTGTCTATTGGCTACTCCGGTCCTTGCGCAGGGTGATCCGGACGTCCTTCCGCCCCCTACCGGGGACGTGACGATCACGGCGATCATGGTGCCGTGCATCGTGCACGTTCTGCTCGACGGAACCGTAACGCTAGCATCAGACGTCCGGCGCTCCCAAGTGACCGTTGAGCCGGAAAACGGCGCGCTGGTCCAGGTGGTCGGAGGCGTGGAATGAATCGGCGCGATTTTCTAAAAGCCGCCTTTATTTTCACAGGGGCTCTGTGGGTTCCTAAAACGGGTATCCTCAGATCGGATGGTGCCGAGGCCCGCCTGCCTCTTGGGGCCGGAAATACCTTTAAGTCGAGAGTCTATTCGGGTGTAACGCTTAAGATGAGCACTGTTACCGGTGGAGCGTTCCTGGACCTTATTTCCGGTTCAATACCGTTCGGTCTTTATCTCAATCGCAAAATTACCGTCAGTGATGGTGTGAATTCTGTCGTTGGGTATATCAAATCGGTTGGGACAGCCAGAACCTTAGGTTCTGAGCTGATAACAAACGGCTCATTTGACACGCTGACTGGTTGGTCAATTGGCAGAGGGACTGGTGTTTCGATTGCTGGAGGACAGTCCGGAAATTGTTTGGAATTAACCAGTAATGGCACAGCCAATGGACCCTATACTTCTTGGCCCACGATTTTGCCTAATGGTGCCTTGTTACAGTTATCCTGCTACGTCAAACAAGGCACTGGAGGCAACGTTCCCGGTTATATTATGGCGCAATCCGGCTATTTGATCGTGCGTACGCCAAGTACGTCCTGGGAACAAATGACTGGGTATCAGACTACGCCTCAAGCAAATTCTTCGATATTCCTGATTTTTCCAACGTTGGCAACGTCCGGTCTGACAGGACTATTTGATACGGTTTCTGCGAGGCAGGTTCTTGCTCCCGGCGCTTCTGGCATAATTGTTACGTCCACTCGTGGCGGAAGTGTGCAGAGCTGGACGAGCAATACCGGTATCAACCCCAACGCGACAGTTTTTACGGTGATGATTTCGCAGTAGTCTCTGGAGGAAAGAATGAAAAGAATCATCGCATTTTTCCTTGCAATCGCGCTGATCGCCTCTTCCGCTTGGGCGACCAACAAGAAAAGCCTGGCCAATATCGGCGCTGCTGACTCGTACGTCCAGCCCATCTACGTCCAGGGCGTCTTCAATCTGTCCATCTCAGGCACATGGGCCGGGACGGTCACGCTACAGCGCAGCTTTGACAACGGCGCGACCTGGCTGGATGTGAGCGGCTATACCGGTAACGCTGAGAGCAATAGCGAATATGAGCCCGAAGGCGGCGTTTGCTACCGGGCAGGGTTTAAAGCCGGCCAGTACACCAGCGGCACGGCTGTTATCCGCATCAGCCAATAAAAGGAGCATTTCATGAGCGAAGAACAGTTGAGACTTTTCATTCCGCTGCGGAAGGTGGACGAAGCGAACCGGCTGGTCTACGGAATCGCCGCGGAGGAAATTCCGGACAGACCCAAAGGAGAGACGTTCGACTATGCCTCTTCCAAGCCGAATATCCTGGCCTGGTCGAATGAATTCGCGAAGATCACCGAAGGCAAGAGCTTCGGCAACCTGCGGGCCATGCATCAGAATGTTTCCGCCGGCAGGCTCACGGACATCCGGTTTGACGACGCCGCCAAAAAGATCGAAGTGGTCGCCGAAGTCGTTGACGACAAGGAATGGGAAAAGGTCTGCAAGGGCGTCTACACCGGATTCTCTTTCGGCGGCAGCTACGGCCGGAAGTGGATCGACGATCAGGGCAACAAGCGCTACACCGCCGTTCCCACGGAACTGAGCCTGGGCGACTATCCGGCCATCCCGACCGCGCACTTCACGATGGTCAAGATCGGTGGGGAAGAAATCGAGGTCCCCTTCGCCGCCACTCCTGAAGACGCCCGGAATTCGGATCTGCTCGCCAAAATTGCAGTGCTGGGCATCACACCCGGGCAGGCAGAACAGGCTCTCACTTTTCTCGCAGCAAACGCCGGCCAGCAGGCGGTCCTGAATCCGCTGAGCGAGTACGGCCAAAGCGTTATGCAAAAACGCGACTTTTCGCAGAAAGAACGAGAAAAGGACGCCGGTTCTGGAAAGGCCATGTCGGATGGGGCTTTTCCCATTGAAAACTCCGAGGACCTTAAAAACGCGATCAAGGCATACGGCCGAGCCAAGGACAAGGATGCGGCGAAAAAGCACATTATGAAGCGCGCAAAATCCCTCGGCCTCGAAAAGGAACTGCCGGAAGACTGGGGCAGCAGTGCTGCCGGCCAGGATAAAAGCAAGGGCAGCGGCGAGAAGAAGGAATCGAAGGAAATGAAAAAAATCGCCTCCGCCGAGGATCTGAAGAAGTACCTGGGCCAGGAAGTGTGGGACGTGCGCCAGGCGATAAACGCCCTCGACTATCTCTACAGCCTGTTTTCCGGCGAGGCGTCTGAAACTCATCCGGAAGCGGCAAGCCAGGCGGCGGACCTTAAGGAAGCCATTGCACGCATCAAGTCCTTTATCGCCTCCGAGATCCAGGAGGCCGACGAGTCCATGACAAAGACGGCCGGAACCGAAGACTTGGCCAAGGTGGGCGCATCGATTTCCGCGTCCAACAAGAAGACGATCCAGGCGATCCACGACCACGCCTCCGCTCTCGGCGCCACCTGCTCGGGCATGAGTAAGACTGCGGACGCCGGCAGCCTTGCCAAGATACAGGGGCTCGAAGCCGACCTGCAGAAGATAGCCGGCGAGCGCGACGCCCTCCAGGCCCGGGTCGACGAACTGGAAAAAGAGCCCGAGCCGGCGAAGGGAGCCCTTACCGATCTCTTCAAGGTAGTGGGCGTCAGTAAAGACGATGAAACAGGCGCGCTCGGATCACAGTCCGCACCCGATCCGAACGATCCCGTAGCACTTATCAAAAACGTCCATGCGACCGGCGGAATGGCGGTCCTGCGCTAAAAAGTCTAAACCCGAAAAGGAGAAGGAAAGATGAACCAGATCCCCGTAACGCAGCAAACGCTGCAGCTCATTCATGCCGCCTTCGCAAACCCGATGCAGCCTGATCCCAACGCTCTCGCCAAGATTTTTGCGCAGGCCACCGGCCTGGTCCAGTACGACCTGCAGGCACCCGCGAAAATCATCTACCCGGTGCTCACCCCCTTCCGCAATTGGATTCAGCGCGTCCCGGCAAACGGCGGCACCGCGACCCACTGGAAGGCGATAACGGGCATCAATATCGCCAACCTCAGCCCGGGAGTCGGCGAAGGGAAGCGCGGCGGGCTGATCGTCACCACGCTGGTGGATAGGCTCGCGGCCTTCAAGACGCTTGGTTTCGAGGACGCGGTAACGCTCCAGGCGGACTGGGCGGCTAAAGGATTCGACGACCCGAAGGCGCGTGCGGTAGAGGGATTACTGCGCTCGCTGATGGTGGGCGAAGAGAAAATCATGTGGGGCGGCAACACAAGTCTGGCACTCGGTAAAACCCCGACGCCCAACGTTACCGCCAGCAATGCGGGCGGGTCGCTCGGAACGCAGGTCTGGTCAGTGATTTGTGTAGCCCTCACCCCCGAGGGCTATTACAACTCCAGCGTCGCAGCCGGCCTCCCCGGCCAGATCACCCGCACCAGCCCCATCGGGGAGGTCGATACTTACGGCGGCGGCAACGCCCAGCGGTCCGACGCTGCAACCGGCGAAGTCACCGCCGGATCGTCCGGAAGTCTTGCGGTGACGGTAGCCATTGTAAAGGGCGCGGCCGCTTACGCCTGGTACTGGGGAGCGGCAGGCGCCGAGAAACTCGGCGCGATCACCACAATGAATTCCATCAATATCACTGGCGTTGCTGCCGGTACGCAGACTTCCGAAGTGGTTGCCGCCGCAGATTACTCGACCAACGGCTTGATCTACGACGGCCTGATCACCCAGGATCTTCTGCCCAACTCCGGCGCCTACTATGCTGCGCTTGCCACCGGAACCGCCGGGACGGGTACGCCTCTTACCAGCAACGGACAGGGCGGGATCGCCGAGTTCGACGCCGCGTTTCGCTACTGGTGGGACAACTACCGCCTTTCCCCCGATGAGTGCTGGGTAGCCGCGCAGCAGCTTATCGACATCAACAAGCTCGTGATCGCAAACGGCGGCGCGCCTCTGATCAGGTTCAATCTCGATGCAGCGCGGCCCGATTCCACTATCGACGCCGGCATCGTGGTGGGGACCATCCTCAACCCGATCACCAATACCAAGGTCAAGGTGGCCGTTCATCCCAATGCGGTGCCGGGTACGGTCAAGTTCATTTGCCGCCAGGTGCCGTACAAGCTCAGCAATGTGGGCAACCTGATCGAGTTCAGGTACCGCAGCGATTATTACCAGCTGGAGTGGCCTCGCCGCACCAACTCCTACGAGTATGGAGTGTATGCCGATGGAACGCTGCTCAACTTTTTCCCGCCTGCAGGCGGCGTTATCACCAACATAGCGCCGGCGTAAGCGGATCGATTTTCACAGGTGGGCGCGGGGAAATTGCGCCCACCTTGAACTAATCCCATAGGAGATCGGTCATGTTAATGAAAGTCTCATCCGACACCACATCGCTCAGCGTCGGGGGTGTCGAGTACCAAATCAAAGCCGGCCTGGTCGAGCTGCCTGACAGTTTGCCCGGGGCCACGATAAAGCATCTCATTGAAGGCCACGGGATGCGGATCGTCCGGGAGGACGGGACCATCGAGGACGAAGGCGACGAGGAAAGATATGTCACCGTCGATCGCCGGTTGCTTCGCGAGATGCGCGATAACGAGACCAAGCTGCTTGCGCAGTTGGAACAGGTCGAAAAAGAGCGCGATGAAGCACGAGGCATGGCAGATAGCCTCGCTACCGAAAAAGCAACCCTTGAGGTCGAAATCGCTGCATTGAAGGCGGCTTCTCCGAAGGATTCGAAGCTCGAAGCAGCTGAGGACAAGAAGAAAGCCGCAAAGGACAAGGAATAGAATTCTATGCCCACGCAGCTCACCACGCTCAATAACGTCAAGGAATGGGTCGGATCCCAAACGTCGGATGACGACGCTCTGCTTACCCGGCTCATTTCCGCGGCGTCCGCCTGGATTGAAAATTACCTGAACCGGACCCTGGGCCTGACCACCTACCAGCGCAATTTCGACGGCGCCGGCGGATACCGCATGATGCTGCCCGAGTACCCTGTAACGCAGGTGATCTCGGTTTCCGTGGATGGGGTGGGGATCATGCCCGCGGCCGATCAAAGAAACCTGGGGTATGTTTTCGATTCCAATTCGGTGAGCCTGCGCGGGTATTTGTTCATGCGAGGCGTCGGCAACGTCCAGGTCTCCTGGATCGCCGGCTACAATCCGATCCCCGACGACATAGAGCAGGCCGCTATCCACCTGGTTGCCGCCCGCTACCGCGAAAAGGACCGGATCGGAGAGACGTCCAAGGTAATCCAGGGCATGCAGGTGAATTTCTCGATTCGCGACATGCCGCCGGATGTGGCCTCCATCTTCAGAAGCTACCGAAAGGTGGTGCCCGTATGATCAAGGGGTGGATTGTAGGCGACAAGGAAACCGTGGCGCGTTTGGACGCCATGCCCCGCCACGTGCATGACAGCCTGGTGCGCACGATGACGCGCCTTCTCCTGCGCCTGGAAGCCAAGGTCAAGATGAAGCTGTCGGGTGAGGTGCTAAAGGTGCGCACCGGGACGCTTCGCAGAAGCGTCACCAGCAGACTGCTTGATCTGTTATCGGCTGTATGGGGCATCGTCGGCACCAACGTAAAATATGCCGCCGCCCACGAATACGGGTTCCACGGCACGGTAACGGTAAAGGAGCACCTCCGCACGATTCGCACCGCCTGGGGCAAAGAGCTTAAAAATCCGGTCAGGGTCAGTGTGCGCAGCCATAGCCGCAAGGTCGATTTGCCGGAGAAAAGTTTTCTCCGCTCCGCCCTTGCCGAGATGGATGGGCAGATAAGGACCGAGCTGGCAGAAGCAGTACGTGAGGGGGTAAGCGCATGATAAATCGCGAACCCATATATGCTGCGCTTTTCGCAAAGTTCGCGGCAATCCCTGGCATCAAAACCAGGTCGCGCCGGCTCAAACACTGGACGGACGTTCCGCCGTCCAATCAGCCGGCCCTGTTCCAGACGCAGATCACCGAGACGGCCGACAAGCGCCCGGGCATTCCGACAAAATGGACGTTAAGGGCCGAAATTTACGTTTACGTGAACGCCGGCAAGGACCCGCACGCAATACCGGCAACGGCGATAAACGCGGTCCTGGACGCAGTGGAGGCTGCCCTACAGCCCGAACCGTGTGAGGAAGAGCAGACTCTCGGCGGCCTGGTTCAGCGTTGTTGGATTTCCGGCACCATCGAGACCGACGAGGGGGCGCTCGGCGAACAGTCGGTCGCCATCGTGCCTATCGAGATTTTGCCGTAGTAGGCTGTAACCATTTTTCTATAAGGAGATAACGATGTCCCAGTACGTATTTGGAGCCGGAGCCCTTTGGGCGGTGCGAAATGGCGGCAGCGGCATTTCTACGCCGCTCCGTTTCGCCGTCCTTCAGGAAGTGACCATCGACTTTGCGCGCACCATAAAGGCCCTGTTCGGCGAAAAGAATCTGCCGGTCGCCCTGGGCGGCGGAACGATAAAGCCGACCGCCAAGGCCAAGAACGCGCGCATCTTCATAAAGCCTTATGCAGAGCTTTTCTTCGGGCAGAGTTTTGCGGCGGGACAGAGCCTGATTGCGGAAAACGAGCCCGGAGCCGTTCCGGATGCTACGGCATACACCATTGAAGTCGAAAATATGTCCACATTCGTAGAGGATCTGGGCGTGCTGAATGCCGCGACCGGACTGCCCTTAACCCGCGTAGCGGCGACCCCGGGGCCTTCCGCTGCAGGTCAATATTCGGTCGCAGATGGTGTCTATACGTTCAATGTCGCCGACAAAGGCCTCCCGATGCGGATCAGCTACGAATACGAGGCTCTCACCGGCCAGAAGCTGGTCATTGAAAACCAGATGCTGGGAGATATCCCCACTTTCCAGGCGTGGTTCCGCGGCCTTTACCAGGGCAAGCAGTTCGTACTCAAGTTCTTCAACTGCGCGTCGGAAAAGCTCTCCATACCTTCCAAGCTGGAGGACTGGACCATTCCGGAATTCGACTTTCAGATGGCGACCAACGACGCCGACGTCCTTGGCGAGCTGAGTGCAGCGGAATAATCCGAATTGGAAAGGAAATATGTGGCTGCGAAGACTTTTAAGATCGAAATCGGCGAGCAGGAATTCGACTGCCCGCCCCTCAAATATGGCCAGTTCCGGCGTGGCGCTCTCAAGACCATTAGCGAACTAAAGGATATTCGCGAATCGGCGCAGAGAGCCACTGATCTGTTCGACCCTGCTACCGATGTCTTCAACCAGGCATCGAAGCGAGTTGTGGCTCTTTTCCAGGCCGCGCTTAGCAGAAAATACCCCGATGTCACCCTTGATTGGATGGATGACAATGCCTCATTCGGTGACATTCAGACCATGTTTGCCAAGTTCCCCGCGCTGATGGAGATCAGTGGATTCGAAGCTGCACCGGGGGAAGCGCAGTCGGGGAGCATGGAAGCGACGGAGAATCCGAGCCAGATTGGAGATGGATCACCGGACGCCTAGCCACGGCGTTGGGCAAGCTGCCAGATGAAATAGATGACATGATGCTCCCCGATGTCTTTGATCTGTTCGGATACTGGCAGGATCATCCACCTCTGCACGAGACGGTCGAAATGGTGGCGCGCTATCTTGGAATAAAGAAGTCTCATAAAGTTCCCGATCGGGCGGCCCGGCCTGGGCCAGAAAATGGCAAGTGGTGGGAAACCATCGAAGATAAGTGCACGGCACAGGATTTGAGCAGTCTCGTTGCCTTGACCGGCAAGAGCTTAATCGTCAAAGAAAATTGAGGTCGAAATGCCGGACACGCAAGTAAAATTCGGAGCCGATACGGGCAATCTGAATGTCTCGATGGCGCAGATGTCGGCCTCCGTAAAGGCTGCTCTCGACAAAATGACGCAGGCTCTCGAACAATTTTCGAGCCATAGCAAACAGGCGTCCGATGCTGTAATGCAGTCCAATAAGCGTGCCGAGGAGTCGTTTAACGCTCTCAAGGGCATCACGGATGGCTTGGGATCAGCTTTTTCTAAGTTCAAGACCACAATGGCTGCTGCTCTTTCTGTCGCGGTTCTCGAAAAATTTGTCCGCACCACAGCCGAAGTGGGTATGCGAGTCGAGACCCTGAATGTGGCGATGGAGCAGGTTGGCACTCGGGCCGGGTATTCGACTGAGACGCTCAACTATTATTTCGAGCGGATCAAGTCAGCGGGCATCACTAGCGCTGAGGCACTAACCGGCGTCAATAAGGCAATAGTTGCCAGCCTTCCCCTCGATAAAATGCGGGACTTGGCTGTTATGGCGCGCAACATCGGTGTCATAGCCGGTAAGAACACTTCGGAAACTTTTGCGGGTTTGATGCACGGCATCGAATCGCAACAGGTGGAAATCTTTCGCACCCTGGGCGTTAATGTCGGTCTGCAAGACCAGATTTTTGCCAAGTACGCCCAGGGGCTTGGGAAGACAGCTCAGCAGCTCAATTCGGTAGAGCGCGCCCATGCATATCTGAATGCCGTGCTGGAGCAGGGTGCCAAATATACCAATGTCGCCGCAGCTGCTGACGAAACGGTTGGTAAACAGCTCGCCTCGATGGATCGATACATAAAGGAAGTCCAAGAGGATCTGTACGGGCTATTCGGACCGGCTTTGACCGCCACCATCAAGGACGTCAACTCTAGTCTCCAGGTTCTGGATACCTGGTTCAAATCCGGCCAAGTCGATATAGCGGGTTTCGGCAAGCGCGCCGCTGAGGCTATGGCCTCTTTCCGGGCGGCTGTCGGAACTGTCTGGAACGCACTGGCAAACGATTTGTGGCCGATCATCAAGGAAGCAGCGATTTTCCTGTCCGACTCGTTCGTTAGGTCAGTCAAGGAGGCCATCGATATTTTTGGAGGCTGGGACAATGTAATTAAAGGAATTCAGACGACATGGCAGGGTTTCATTCTTGGCCTCAAAAATGGTCTGGAGATTGTCAAGGCTGTTTTTCGTAGCATCTACGATGTTTCTTTTGCCGTCAAGAATGCCTTGTCGGCATTGTGGCAAGGTGAAAGCGATCTGGCAAAACAGTTCATGACCCAGGCTATGGATAATGTCGAAAGAGAATGGCGCAGGGCCATGAGCAACATCGAGAAGAACACCCAGGACGGCTGGAACAGAATCAAGGCGATCTGGGTGGAAGGCGCACAATCTTTGCCGATGCCAACTCCACCACCGCCAGCAGGGCAACCCGGACCCGATCCCAGGGCCGAGAAAGCCAAAGGGGAAGACCAGGCTGCCATACAAAAGGCAATGGCTGGTGCATTCACCATGCCGGATAAGTCGAAGTTTGATGCCGCTAAGGCCGAAGAAAAGGCCGAAGTAGCTCACCAGCAAGCTATGTGGGACATTCTGAAGGCAGGAATTGAAAAGCGGCGCACGCTCGCAGAAATATCCGACGAAGAGGCGCTCCGCCAGGAAACGGACATGCTGGACAGACGCTATGAGGCGGAAATGGCCGCTTTGCAAAAGCGCCTGGCCACAATGAAGCAGGATCCTGCGAAGCTGGCCGATACTTACGCTTCCATGCGATCCCTCACAGACAAATACTGGAAGGATAAACAGGAACTTGAAACCAAGGCGATGATCGCTGCCAAGCAGCGCACCGACAAACTTGCAAACATGGAACTGACCGAGTCCCTGGCGCATGAACAGACCATGTATGACATGCGCAAAAACGCTTTAGATGCCAGCGCGCAGCTGGGGATGATGACGGACAAGCAGCTCCTGGAAGCCGAGAAGGCAATGCTGGATGAGCGCTACAATAACCAGCTCGCCGATTTGCAGCGCAGACTCGAACTGATGCGCCAGGACCCGCAGGCAGATCCGGTTCAAATGCAAGAGATTTACTCTAAAATGCGAGGCCTGACCAATAAATATTGGGCCGATACTCAGAAACTAGAATCTCAGGCGTTAATCAAACAGGCACAAACCTGGAAAAGCACATTCGATCAGATCAGCTCTGCTTTCGGAACTGCAATTAAGGGCATCCTTTCAGGTACCCAAACCCTGATGGGTGGGCTACGCAGTATCCTGGACGCCATCCTCAGTGCTTTTCTGGACATGATAGCCAAATGGGTCGCTCAATGGGTTTGGGCTCATACGTTCGCGAAGCTTTTTAACTCTGCTACTGGTGTAGCCGAGGTCGCCACGAATGCGGCGGTCGGAGCATCAGCAGCCGGGGCCAGCGTCGCTGCAATACCGTATGTCGGTTGGGCTATGGTCCCGGAAGTCATGGCTTCCACCTATGCCGCCATCATGGCGATGGCGCCGGCGGCGGCGGCCGAAGACGGCTGGTGGGAAGTCCCGGGCGCACCGATCACGCAGCTCCATCCACGGGAAATGGTTTTGCCGGCCAAGGAGGCACAGGGTCTTAGAGACCTGGTGGGTGGATCCGGCACAAATGTCGGTGCTCCAATGCACGCCCATATATATGCCTTGGACAGCAAGAGTTTCGACCAGTACCTGAAGCGCAACCCGAATAGCCTTTCCAAGGCATTTGCCCGGGCGCGCAGAGATTTCTCGGGACGCCACTAAATGTCCATAACCAGGAACGGTGACATACTCGGATCGGCGACAGCGAGCGTCGACCACGGATCGATAACGGCCCCAGCGGCTGTATCAGTCGATCTCGGCGGCGTCGTCGATTTGTTTCCGACTATGCCGGGTCTCAAGTGGGACCGTAAGCGGAAATCCATCTGGAAAACACTGATTCGCGAATCGGTCAGCGGCAAAGAGGCCAGGGCCGGCCTCTGGAGTTACCCGCGGCTGCAGTATTCCCTATCCTACGAATTTCTGAGGGTCGAGGACGTCCACTTCGAATGGCAAATCCTCGAAGGTTTTTTCCACCTTCATAAAGGCAGCCTGGTTTCGTTCCTTTACCTCGATCCGATGGACAATGCGGTAATTGATCAGCTGATCGGCCGCGGCGGCGGCGGCAGGACCGACTGGCAGATGGTCCGCACATTCGGCCAGAGCGGCGCGAACTATCTGATGCCCGTCAAACATTTCCGGGCGGCTCCGACGATATACGTCGACGGCGTGGTGCGGCCGACCGGGTGGTCCATCGATTCCAACGGCCTGCTCTCATTCGATTCCGCGCCAGATGACGGCACCACTATCACGGCGGACATAGAGTTCTATTGGCCTGTCCGGTTCGTTGACGAGGAATCCGAGTTTAGCCAGTTCATGTATCGGTTTTTCGAGAACCAGAAAGTTGAGCTGATCACACTCAAATGAAGACGGCAACCGACCAGCTGAAAGCGCTTCTCGCAACCGGGCAGTTCCACATGGCCGATCTTTATACGATCACGCTGGAGGACGGCACGGTGCTGCGCTATACGACCGCGGACATAGATCTCGACGTTCCGGAGCCACTTCTTACTGCCGGAACGCCCTACCCGCCGGCGCGGCCCTGGCGCACCTTCCGCAGCGCCCTTTCCCTTTTCGAGCGATCGCAGATTACCTGGAAGCTGGGGCTGGAGGTCGAAACAATCGACATCCAGGCATATCCGGATGCAGGAGACCTGGTAAAAGGCTTGCCTTTTATCCAGGCGCTCGAGCGCGGATATTTCGACGGAGCGGAGATTCAGGTAGAGCGCATCTTCATGCCGATCCGGGATTACACGGACACCTCGGCCGGCCCGATAATACTGTGGGCGGGCAGAATGGGCGACATCGAAGACTTCGGGCGCACCAGCGCTCCCTTGCGATGCAATTCGCACCTGGAACTGCTCAACATCAAAATACCGCGCAACCAGTACCAGCCCGCTTGCATGCATACTCTTTACGACGCCGGCTGCGGAGTGGTCAAGGCCGGTTACCAGGTGCTCGGCAACGCCGGCTCCGGAGCGACTGCTTCCGCGATCTCCGTGCCCTCTACCGGCAAGCCGGACGGCTGGTTCGACCAGGGCATCATAATTATCGGCGGCATTAGCCGTACGGTCAAAAAATGGGCCTCCGAAGTGGCGGTAACGATACTCCCATTCGAGTCGACGCCGGCAGCGGGCACGCCTGTCATTCTCCTGCCGGGCTGCGACAAAACCAAAGCCACCTGTGAGTCGAAATTTGCGAATCTGATCAACTTCCGGGGCTATCCATACGTTCCGGTGCCGGAGACATCGGTATGACAGAACTCGAAACCCAACAGCGCCAGGCTGTAATCGCCGAGGCGCTAACCTGGATCGGCACGCCCTATCATCACGAGGCCGAGGTCAAGGGCGAGGGCGTCGATTGTGCTAAGCTGCTTCGCGCCGTGTATTCATCGACCGGCATGATTCCGGACATCAAAATTCCGCACTACCCGCCCGACTGGCATATGCATCGATCTGACGAAAAATATCTTGCTTACATCCTGGACTATACCCTGCCAGCGCAGCCCCCGTACTTGCCGGGCGACGTGGTTACTTACCGGTTCGGTCGCTGCGTGAGTCATGCGGCCATTGTGATCGACTGGCCTAAAATCATCCACTCATTCCGAGAGGCCGGCTGCGTCGTTGTGGATTCAGCGGCACAGCCATATCTGCTGAAGCGCCAGTGCGAGGTCTACCGACATAGGGATTGGGAATAGATGAGCTTTCTTTTCGGCGGCGCCAAAACGCAATCGGATACCACGCCCAAGTTGACGGGCATACGCATTCAGACGTCCGTTTATGGTCTCTGCATCCCCCTTCTCTATGGTCGAAACCGGGTCCCCGGGAACCTCATCTGGTACGGCGATTTTAAAGCGGTAGCACAGCAGCAGACCGTTGGGGGCAAGGGCGGTAGCGCTTCCACTGCGGGATATATTTACTCTACGAGTTTCATCATGGGGCTGCTCGAAGGGCCTATTGCCTCGATCGAACAGGTATGGAACGCAAAAGAGCTGCAGGATATAGCCGACACGGTCTTTGCGGTTTTTCTGGGAGATTATCCGCAGGACCCGTGGGGATACATGAGTGCGAACCATTCCGGGGAGACACTAGGATATCAGGGCCTTGTTTATGTCGCCGCCCCCAATTTCGACCTTGGGAGCAATGCCGAACTTCCGAATCTCAATTTCGACTGCCGAGGACGGCTGTTGAACGTGCCGGGCAAGGACGACGCCGATCCGGCCGACGTCGTTTTGGATGTGCTGACAAATGCCTATTGCGGCGCCGGCTTTCCGCCTTCCAGGATGCGGTCCCTGACCTACTACAGCAATTACTGCCGGGCCGCAGGTTTGCTGGTTTCGCCTCTTTATTCCGATGCAACCGAGGCAAACCAGCTCATGCAGGACTTGGTCGACCTCACAAACTCGAATTTCGTCTGGTCCGAGGGTATGCTGGGCATTATTCCGTTCGGCGATGTCGCTCTTTCCGGCAACGGGGCCGATTACGCGCCTGATCTTACGCCCCTTTATGATCTCACCGACGACGATTTTCAAGCAGAAGGAGGTGAGGACCCTGTTACCGTTTCGCGCAAACGTCCGGCCGATGCCTATAACAGGTGCACGATCGAATATCTCAACCGGGCCAATCAGTACAATCCGGAAACTATCCAGGCGTCGGATATCGTCGCCATCGAGCAATTTGGGCTGCGCCCCGAGGATACCAAGCAGGCGCATTTCTTTTGTGACTCCCAGGCGGCGCAGACCGCGGCACACCTTAGAGTCCAAGGATTTCGGATTCTCAACGAATACAAGTTCCGGCTCAACTGGCAATATGCGCTGCTCGACCCTGGCGACCCGGTGACCATTACCGATGTTGCCCTCGGTTTGGTCAAAAAACCGGTGCGCATCAAGGAAATTACCGAGGATGAGGACGGAGTCCTTTCCTTTACCGCCGTGGAGCTGGTGCAGGGCACAAGGTCGGCGGCAGCCTACCCCATTCAGCCTGCGAGCGGATATGGCAGCTCGCAAGACGTCGATCCGGGCAACATTCATGAGCCGCTGATTTTCGAGCCGCCCAAAAAGCTCGTATCTGAGCCGCAGATCTGGTGTGCTGTCGCAGGCGGTCCGAACTGGGGCGGATGCACGGTCTGGGTCTCTACGGATGGAGCGACCTATCGAAAGGTAGGAACCATCTCAGCGGCCTCGCGCTATGGAGTCTTGGCGGCAGACCTGCCCAACCACACAGATCCGGATGAGGAATCGGTCTTGTCGGTCGATCTGAGCACCAGTCACGGCGAGCTGCTGAGCGGCACGCAGCAGGATGCCGACCTGTTCGCGACTCTTTGCTACGTGGACGGCGAATACATCAGCTATGAGACGGCGGTACTGACCGAGCAATACAAGTATGATTTGAGCTACCTACGGCGCGGGGCGAATGAGTCGGTAATCGGCGAGCACCTGGCCGGGTCTTGGTTCGCCAGGCTCGATAGCCTGATTTTTAAGTATTTTTACACCCAGAATCTCACTGGCGTGCCGATCTGGATTAAGTTCACGAGTTTTAATCTTTTTGGCGGCAAAGAGCAGAATCTTGCCGACGTCGACGCATATACCATCACGCCGGGAGGCGAGTCGGTGCCGGACGGTTATACCTATGATCCGGACTACACTCCCCAGCAGTATAACGACACTGGCGGCCATTAGGGAGGAGCTTGATATGCAAAACACGCAACTGCAACTGAGACGCGGATCGACTGCCGAGCACGCCGACTTTGTGGGCGCTTTGGGTGAGGTGACCTTCGACACTTCGAAAAACACGCTCGTCACACATGATGGTCATACTCCAGGAGGTTTCCCCACAGCCCAGGATAACGCAGGCCTTACCGCCAATATTGGCGAGGTGCGAGATCGCGTTATAAGCGTCGAAAAGCTTTTAAGCGGTGAAGCCGCCGGATCTGTCGATGTTGATGGACCGATCAATGCGACAGCTCTGACTATACGCGGTATACCCGTTGGAACCAGCACGGATACTTATTGGACTGCACCAGGAGACGGAAGCATCGAATATGGTGGGGCAGTGAAGTCTGGATCGTCCATTTCGAATGTTATGTCTCTCAGATTTAGCCCGTGGGTCGATGTTACTCATCCGGACTACGGTGCGATGGGCGACGGCGTCACAGACGATAGCGGAGCCATCAATGCAGCCATCATTGCCGCGTATAATGAGGGGACTGGCGGAAGAGTGTATTTTCCAATCGGTGTCTATTTCACGGGCAGCACTCGTATAAAACACTACCCTGGAGTTTCGTTGGAAGGGGCCGGGTGGTTGGTGGACTCTACCAGGTCAGTTTATTCCGGATCGATTATTCGATCAAACGCGGATGTAGCGATCGAAACAGTGGACGGCAGCGGAGTGGCTGCCGTCGCAACCAAAGAGACAACCCACGCTGCTCGAATGCGGGATCTTTTGATAGATGGGGACAACGTAACGCCCGATGCTGATGGAGTGCACTGGTCAACCGTTTCCCGTGGCCGCTGGGTCAATGTTCGCGTTCAGCGTTTTCGCGGTACAGGTCTGGTGCTGTCAGGCGGAAAGCTCGACACTGGTATTTTCTACAATGACTTCGTAGATTCATATGTCGTGTCCAATGGATACGGTCTTGGTTTTATCGATAGCACGACGAAGCCGAATTTTAATCACTGGCTGGGAGGCGGTATTCAATCCAACACAATTGACGCCCTCAATGCCAGCGGAAGCGACGGAGTTGGTAACACCTTCAACGGCGTTTCCTTCGAGGCCAACGGAATTATCACGTTCGACGGAACCGGGCAGGGCTGGCGGTGGAGCGGATGCTATTTTGAAGCTAACGATTTCATTCTCACGAGTCATTCTCAGCAGGCTGAGATCCGCACCGTGCGCATCGGTTCCAATGCCAGGATTATCGACCAGGGAACCAACAACGTTTATCCGCCTCTCTCATCACAGGCCAATGTTTTGCAGACGAGTTCAAGCTTCGGCTTTCGCCTCCGAAAACCTGGCTCGGTTACCGTCAAAATGGGGAGCTACTACCCTGCTGGTACATTATCGCCCTCCGGAAGCACCGGTTCCATAACCCTGACCAGTTCAGTGTCCGGAACTTTTGCGCCGACCGATGTTGGCCGAACTGTAACTGCATTTGGTGCTGGACCGGATGGTGCGGATGCAGTTGCAACGATCACCGGGTACACGTCCGGAACAGTCGTGAGCGCCACCGTTACCGCGTCCTTCGCTAGCACAAGTCCGTTGGCCAGCCGTACCTGGCGTCTGGACGCAGACGCCTACAATCGTGTCGCACTTTCTACCGATGGGACCATATACCTCGGCTCAGGGGCTTCAGCCGAGGATGTTCAGATCACACGGACCGGTGCCAATCAGTTGGGCATTGCCTCTGGAGACATTCTCGACCTTGCGACCAACCAGAATACACTCCACCAGGGACGACGAGACTTTACCGCTACCGCCGGCACAATGACTCTCCCGAGCGGAAATATCTTCACCCTTACCGCAGTGTCTTCAATCGTCGTGACTGACATAAACCCGAAATTCAAAGGCCAGATCATTTTAGTTTTCGGCGATAGCCACGTCACGATCGCCGACGGCGGGAATTTGGCTCTCGCAGGTGACATGGTCGGAACACCTAATGATACGTTGACCCTTATAGGTGACGGATCAAGCTGGTACGAAATGTGCCGATCCGTCAATTAGAGGTAAATGCTGTTTTGACTAATTTCCGGGGCTGACCATCAATGGGATGGGGGATACCATGATAACCTGAGTTATATTGCCAGCCGTCAGTACCGTGCGATCACCGCCGCGATCGCACGGGGATCGCCAGGTCACCTTGTCGGCATTTCGTTCTTCCCGCCTCAACTATTTTTTATCTGCAATGCAGCACGCTACAGGTTTATCCTCAATTCGCTGCCTACAATCCTTTCTCACTTTATATGCGGATCTTCCCACTTTACGTGCGGCTACATAAGGGAACTGCTTCCCATTGCGACTGTAGTAGGTAACCTTCCCGTCCTTCACCTCGGCCAGACACCGGACACCATCCAGCTTATACGACCAGAGGATGTCCTCGGGCTTGGTCCACTTGAGGAACTTGGAGAGGTCATCTTTGCAGAGCATTGGGGATGGTGTGAGGTTCATATTCGGTACTCCTTTTAAAGGAGGAAGCCATCAACCAAAAATGATTGTTAAACTGGTGAACTTTAGAAGAGGATTTGACTTCCTACTGATTAATTTTGTGGTATTCTTTCCCCCAAAGGCCAAAATAGATCCTGATCAAGGTTTACTGTTTTGATTTAATAGGGGATTATTATGCTGACGCAGTTGAGGAAAAGGCTTCAGGGTGCTGATGGTCGTTCGGAGTTTGTTATCGCTGCCATGTGTGACATACGTGGGTTCTCAAAATTTAGTATTCGCCATGAATCTCCAGACACTGCGATGTTCATCAAACGATTCTATCTCAAGCTTCTTGATACATATTTCAAACAAGCTGTATTTGCAAAACCAACTGGTGATGGACTGCTCCTCATCTTTCGTTATAATGAACATAACTTGATTGAGACATCGGAATTGGTAATAGAAACTGCATTTAAGGTCATTTCTGACTTTCCAAAAATGTTCGCAGATGATTCCATGATTAACTTCACAACACCACATCAGGTTGGATTTGGTGTAACAAGAGGACCAACATGCTGCCTTTTTTCTGGGCGCTCCATTATAGACTATTCAGGACAACTCTTGAATCTTGCATCTCGACTTAATGAATTTGCACGCCCTTGTGGCATAGTTGTTGATGGTAATTATCTTCTGAACGTACTGCCCTCTTCTTGCCGAGCTAGGTTCAGCAAACGTAATGTTTATGTCCGCAGCATAGCTGAAGAGAGCCCTATATGTGTTTTCTGTTCTTCAGAGGTGTCATTACCCACCTACGCACTTTCCCCATTGTCTGGTCAAGGTTGGAAAGAAGTGACTCATAAAATGACAATTGACAAATTATCTAAGATCAATGGTAGTTTTCGGCTTAATCTTCAAGATGAACCTGCATCAATGGAAAACATGCAAGTCCAATTCATTAGTCCTAGTCCTGGACTAGAAGGATTCACATCTATATACCCCATTCCAGATTATGTGTATCAAAAAGATTCCAGTGGCCCTTTCATTCTTTTCGCTGCTTCTAAAACTTTCGAAACTCTAGCCAAATAGGGACTACCTCTTGAGACGTTCATTACAATCCGTTGTCAGTACATTCCCAAGGCACTCCCTTTGCCAAGCCGAAGGATTAGAAATAAGGTTAATAAGAGTTAGACAATATTTTACGAGAATCTTGAACCACCCAGATTCTATC
>JAEZXS010000157.1 GCA_023442755.1 Pseudomonadota bacterium
GCTTTACGGGCCGGAAGAAGATTATCAAGTTCAACGGGTGTTATCACGGACACGCCGACTCGCTTCTTGTAAAGTCGGGTTCCGGACTCATGACCTTCGGGATCCCGGGCACTCCGGGGATACCGGAAGAGATAGTGCAGCACACGGTCTCCCTGCCCTACAACGACCTGGAGAAGGTGCGTGGTTTCATGGAGAAGACCGGGGCAGAGGTTGCCGCGATCATTGTCGAACCGGTTGCGGCAAATATGGGTGTGGTGCCGCCTGCACCGGGATTTCTGGAAGGTTTGCGGGAGGCATGCACAAAGTACGGATCGCTCCTTATCTTTGATGAAGTGATCACCGGTTTCCGGCTTTCGCCGGGCGGAGCGCAGCAGCTTTTCGGGATCATGCCCGACCTGACCTGCCTTGGGAAGATCATCGGCGGGGGCTTGCCCGTAGGCGCCTACGGCGGGAAGAAAGAGATCATGGAACGGATAGCTCCGTCGGGCGAGGTGTACCAGGCGGGCACGCTTTCCGGCAATCCTCTGGCCATGAGCGCAGGTCTTGCAACGCTCAGAATGCTGGGCGGCGCAGGCATTTATGAGGATATTGAGAAAAAGAGCACATATCTGTGCAAGGGGCTTGAGCAGGCTGCGCAGGCGGCGGGAGTTCCGGTGACCCTGAACCGTGTTGGTTCGCTTGGCTGCGGTTTTTTCACCAAAGTTCCGGTTACGGATTACGAGAGCGCGGCCACGGCCGATGCGGATGCATATGGGCTTTTCTTCCGCGAGATGCTCAAAAGGGGAGTCTATCTTGCACCGTCGCAGTTCGAGGCTTTTTTCGTCGGCGCGGCGCACGGGATGGAGGACCTGGACCGGACGATCGAGGCTGCTTCGGAGAGCCTTCGGGTTGTGCGGGCAAATTGTGCATAACGCAAAGAGAAAAGCATTGACTGAAAAAAACCTCTATGGTAGGTTCCGCACGTGAACATTTACACGAAAAGACTATGAAAAAAGCCGACAAGAAGAATTTTATGCAAGCCGCCATGGCCAGCACGATTGGTTTCCAGGTGGCCTTCGCTCCGTTTATCGGCATCTTGATCGGGGCGTATCTTGATTCGAAATTCGGAACGCTGCCCTACCTCACGCTGATCTTCCTTGTATTGGGGATCGCTGCGGGGGCTCGAAACTACTACCGGTTTGCCAAGAAGCAGCGAGACGAGGAGAAAGGCCCGAAGGAATAGTGAGGGAAGTAATACCGACCGAAAAGCTTCTTCGCCGCATCGAGTGGGTATCAGCGGTATTGCTCTGTCTGTTTACTCTCAGCGCGTGGTATCTCTTTTCGTTCCAGACTGCCGTAAGTGTTTTTTTAGGGTGCGCGATCGTTATTCTCAGCTTTCAGGTACTGAAGTGGCAGCTGAAGCGTGCGTTCAGACCGGGGGGGACTCTTCCGAGCAAAGCAGGCCTTTTTGCCAGCTACTACATCCGGTTTCTGGCCACTCTTTTTGTGATTTTTATCGTGATGTCCTTCGGGTGGGCTGCTCCAATTCCTTTTGTGATCGGCCTGTCCGTTATGGTATTGAGTATTGTGCTGGTTGGGGGATTTGAATTTGTTCTGATGAAGGGAGACAGCTAAGAATGGAACATCCTATTCTTTTTATTAACGTATTGCTGGAAAAGCTGGGTCTTCACGTCCCGGCTGCCGGTGAGGCTCACGGTCTTGCAGAGACCCTGCTCTTGCCCCATGTCACCTACACGTGGGTGGTGATGGCATTGCTGCTGGTGTTGAGTTCGCTGGCGGTCAAGCAGTTGAAGATGGTTCCGAGCGGCGGGCAGAATTTCTTCGAGCTGGTCGTTACGGGCATGGAAGACTTCATGCACGGCATCACCGGCCCCGAAGGCATGTTCATGTTCCCCCTCATCGCCACCCTCGGGCTGTTTATCCTTATAAGCAACTATCTCGGGATGATTCCGGGGTTCTTCTCTCCGACCGCAAACATCAATACGACCGCCGCCTGCGCGCTTATCGTCGTAGTGATGACCCACGTGCTCGGCGTGAAGTTCCACGGGGCCAAGTATGTAAAGCATTTCATGGGACCGGTATGGTGGTTGATGCCGCTTATTCTGCCCATCGAAATCATCGGCCACATCGCCAGGGTGCTGAGCCTGTCGATCCGTCTTTTCGGCAACATCTTCGGTGAAGAACTGGTCCTGGGGATTCTGTTCTTCCTGGCCGGCATTTATATGGCTCCTCTGCCGATGATGTTCCTCGGTCTTCTGACCGGCCTGATCCAGGCATTCATATTCTGCGTTCTTTCCATGATGTATTTTGCGGGCGCGATCGAACATGCGCACTGATTTCGGCGTACACGGGGTGAGGAAGGCCACGTTCGCATAGGTTGTTGGTGTTTCAAAACTTAAATCAGGAGGGTATTTTTCATGAAGAAAGTCGGCCTTTTTACAACGATTCTGGTACTCGGGTTGTCCTGTGTTGCTTTTGCCGCTGACGGAGATCCGAAGTCCACCGCAGTTCAGTTCTTCATTTATTCCGCAGTAGCGGCTGGTCTTGGCATCGCCATCGCAGCTCATGGCTGCGGTATCGGCCAGGGCATGGCGGTTCGTGGCGCTGTTGAAGGTATCGCCCGCAACCCCGACACCTCCGGCAAGGTTACCGTTACCATGCTGATCGGTCTTGCTATGATCGAGTCTCTTGCGATTTACGCTCTGGTTATCGCGCTGATCCTTATCTACGCGAACCCGATTTCGTCTTCGATCGCTACATTTGTGGGTCTGGCTAAATAAATTCCTGGCCAAAATCCGTTTTTCAGGTTACAGAGAGGGCAAGCCGAAAACCATTCAGCTTGCCCTCTGGTCCTTTAAATGCGGGTGAGGGGGGAGCCAGACCTATTTTTATGTTTGTAGATGTGAATAATATCACATACTTAGCGGGAGTTTCCCCCGAGAAGAGTTGATTCCATCAGAGGTTTTGAAACATGAAATTCGCCAAAATTCCTATGGCAACCATTGTCAGACTTTCTATTTACATGCGCACGCTCCAGGAGTTGCTCGAGGAGGACGTGGAAGTGATATCCTCGGAGCGCCTGGCGAAGCAGTGCGGAGTGAACCCCGCCCAAATCCGCAAAGACCTTGCTTATTTCGGTGAATTCGGCGTGCGCGGGGTTGGATACCGGGTGAACGACCTGGTCAATCAGATCAAGGACATTCTGGGACTGAACCGTCCCTGGAACCTCGCCATGGTTGGGCTCGGCAATCTCGGATCGGCCCTGATCCGACACGGGAACTTCATCAAGCACGGGTACGTTTTTACCGCCGCATTCGACGCCGATCCGCAGAAGGTTGGAAAACGCCTTCCCAACGGCCTGGTAATAAACCATGTGAGCGAACTGGAAGATGTCGTGAAGGAGCGGGAAGTGCATGTGGGGATCATCGCCACACCCGCCAACGAAGCTCAGAGTGTAGCCAACCAGTTGGTTTTGTCCGGAATAAACGGGATTCTCAACTTTGCACCTGTACAAATCCAGGTTCCGGACTGCTGCCACGTGGAGAATGTGGACTTTACCATAAAGCTCGACTCGATAGCCTACCATCTCTCGTTCGGGAGTTGATGCCTGTCCGGCGCGTTCTGCATGCCTGGTGCAGAGCTTTGAAGCTCGCCTGTTTCCAGGAGCACGAAATTCGATCGCCGGAAAGAGATTGCGGGGAAAAGCAGCCGCCCCGAACGAAAAGCCCCATACCGCTTGGATCTGCGGTACGGGGCTTTTCATTTTACAAATAGGGCAAGGCGCAATTCGTCCCGCGCCCTGCCCGAACGTATCAGTGGCCGGTGGGGAACAGGGCGTGGCTCAGCCAGTACAGGAACAGAAGCAGCCCCGCTCCGAGAGCGATACTCCAGCCAACCAGTTTCTTTTCGATCGGGAGTATGGGTTCATACTCCATCTTGGTGATTTCATCCGACAGCTTCCCGGCACCTGCCTGGGTAGCATTCGTTGTCTGAGACATCGGAGACTCCTCATAAAAATGTTGTGCAGCATTTGCCGCTCCGAACCGGAAATGGTCCCAATGGGCAACAGGGCCGGTTCGGAACAACCCCGTGAAGCATCCGGTCAGCTATTTATAACCGGCGGCAACACGCCATGGAAGAAGAGCCAGGAGATGAACAGACCGATCCAGATAATGAATCCGAAAAGGCAGACCACGTAGACGGCGGCAAGCCTGCCGATTCCTTCCTCCATGAGTTTTTTGAAATTGGAAACAAGGCCGATGGTGAAAAACGTCAACAGGAAGAACAGAACGCGGAAGACGTTTCCTTCATCGGTGGCGAGCTTAGCGATGTTCATTGTCTTTTGCGGTTCGGTAACGGTGCTCGTCGCGGCCGCTATCTGCTTCTTGAGGCCGGCGATCTTTTCCTGCAGACCGGCCTTGGCGTCTTCAGTCGCGGCTGGAAGCTGCTTCTCGATGACCGTTATCTGGTGCTTGAGTTCCCCGGTTTGCTTGGCGACAGGGGTCAGCGCACGGGAAGCCGGCCAGCAGATGAACAGCAGGATGACAAAAGTAAGGCCGTAGCCGATTACGAACTTCGGGAAACGGTTCCAGATTTCGATGGCCCGAACCTTCTGGCCTGCCTTGCAGTCGATCTTGGCACACCAGATGATGGCAAGCAGGAATGCCCACACACCGATGAAAATGTCGATAAACATCTTTACCGTAGTGGCCGTCATAGTGATCCAGCCCTCGGCGTACTGGACACCGGTCATGTCCAGGGCTTTGGCGCGAACAAGAGCATCCGTAATGGCCCCGCTTGCGATAGCGCCGCCGTCGGATTTGACGGCGAGGCCCATCCATGCCCCTGCGACCAGCGGATCGAGATACATGTAGGCCTGGGCGATGAAGGGCAGGATGATCATTTCGACTGCAACAAAGATGACAACCAGGGAGGACACCATGATGGGGACGATCGGACGGGCGCGGATGGCCCCGCCGGTCGCGATGGCAGCCGAAACGCCGCAGATCGAAATGCCGGAGGCCAGCGGCGCCGACCATTCACGACTGAACTTGAAGTACTTCCTGGCGATGATATACGTGAGCGCCCAGTAAATAAGGTAGGCCTCGACGATGGCGCAAAAACCCCGGAACATGATATTGGTCGCCAGGCTGAACGATTCCGCGGCCTTCAGGCCCAAACCGGCGCCCAGGAT
>JAEZXS010000199.1 GCA_023442755.1 Pseudomonadota bacterium
GCCTGCCCCAGGGTGAGTTCGAAGTTCCCCTGGTCATAAACGACAAGGAATTCAATGCGGATGGAACGCTCTGGTTCCCTTTCCCGTGGCAGGCGGAGTTCTTTGGAAGGTTCACCACGGTCAATCAGAAGGTATGGCCTTACTTCAAGGTGAAACGGGGAAAGTATCGCTTCCGCATGCTGAACGGATCGACGGACAGATTCTACCGGCTGACCCTGACAAACAGTCGCACCGGAAATATGGCGCCGTTCATCCAGATCGGGACCGATGGGGGATTTCTGCCGAGGCCCGTCCCGGTCCAGTCGCTGCTGCTGGCGCCGGCCGAACGGGCGGATGTCATCCTGGACTTTTCTTCCTTCGATGCGGGAGACGAACTCGTTATGACGAACGATGCGCCTGCTCCCTTTCCCAGTGGACCAAGTCCTGCGCAGCAATTCGGAAACCCGATATTCGCCACGGTCATGAAATTCGTTGTCGCCCGGCAATCCGGATGGATGGGCAGGATACCGGGACGGCTCTGCGAAGACGTGCGCACGGGAGATTCTTCTTATACGAGAAACGTCGGGCTGATCGAAGTGCCATGGCAGTGCGATCCTGCTCTGCCTCAACCGCGCCTCAATAACCTTCAATGGGATTACCCTCCCACTGAAACCCCTCTGGCGGGGTCCACGGAAACCTGGAACATCATCAACACGACACCGGACACTCACCCGATACATCTTCACCAGACGCAGTTCCGGATTATCCGGCGGCGGCCGTTCGATGCTGCCGCATACCTTGCCGTTTGGAACCCGAACATGCCGTCGCCGGGCATGAACGTGTGCTCCATGGATTTTTTCCCCGGTCAGGGCCCGCTTCCGCCTTCCGTTCCGGAGAGCCTTTATACCGGGCCCGCCATATCGCCCGATCCGAACGAGATGGGCCTGAAGGACACCGTAAGGTCCAACCCTGGCCAGGTTACCACGATCAGGGTCCCCTTCGGTCCTTTCAAGGGCCTGTTCGTCTGGCACTGTCATATGCTGAGCCATGAGGATAACGAGATGATGCGTCCTCTGCTGCTGCGCTGATCGGGGTGCACCACCCAAATCGCGGCTATAAGCCGCTCCCACAAAATGCGGGGACCGTCTGCGTCACGACTGCCGGACAGACGGAAGTAAGTGGAAACAGGAAGGAGAACGGCGTGGAAATGAACAAGTCCTGGTTGAACCTGGCTGCCGTATTCTGCCTCTTTTTGGGCGGTGCATTGCTGAACGGTTTTCACGGTACCGAAATTTCCGGTGACGGCTTATGGAGGGCGAGTTCCATTGTCGCCGGGGTGGCGGGCAAATACAAATACGAGGCCGGGGGCAGAACCGGGTATGTTTCTGTCTATCCATTGCCGGACGGCATGATAAACGTTGCCGTCGATTCGGTTTCTCCCATACCCGGCGGCGCTGCCGACTGCCACTTCAACTTCGACGTGCCGCTCTATGACGACAGGGCGGAGTTTGTCAGGCCCCTGGGGGCGGAATGCCATATAAAGATCGTATTCCGGCCCGATCGCCTCGAACTGGCGGCGAGCCCGGAGTGCGGCGAACCCGCTTCTCGGGATTACAACGGAAACTGTGAAAGGGGGGCCTCACCGATCAGCGGCTCCTACAGGAAAGTAAGCAACAACCCCGATCTATCCGCCAATATGTGATCGCAACACAATCCGGGTCGTATGTGCCGCCGCAGTTGTTCGGGCCAACACCCGGCCACTTCGCATCTTCCCCAAAGCATTGAGGCAAATACCGTTTTCCCGTTTACATTTTGCGGGTTTGGGCGAATTGAGGCTCCTTACCCCGTCGTGTAGACTGCCGCGTTCGTCCGGACGGGTTGCCATAATGTAAGTTGCCGAAAAAAAGGAGTAAAAATATGTTAGGAAAACTCATGGGACGATGTATCGCGATCGCTGCGGCGCTCTTGTGCTGCATGATGTCCGTTTTTGGCGCCATTGCAGCCGACCGGCCCGATTCGCCGAACATCGCGGTGGTTGCACGCAAGGGCCTTTCGATCAGCCCTGCGTCGCTCCGATACGATCCGGAACAATGGCGGCAGGTCGGATATGGAAGCTACCTGGTCAATTCGGTAATCAAATGCGGGGCCTGCCATTCATCCGGGGCGGAGAAAGCGGATGGTTCCGCCCGGCCCGGCTATATGGGAGGGAAGTGCTCCGACTCATGGTGTTCGGCGGACCTCACCCCGGACTACAGCGGCAAACCGGGCGGGTATGACCTGCGGACCTTCCTGGCGCTCATGCACTATGCCGGAGGGGATTGCGGCGGTTTTTCGGACTGGGGCCTGGATCGATATGAAGCGAATTATATCGACTACGGCTGTTCTCTGACCTTTCGCAACTATGTGGGAGTGCCCTGGCCGGTATTCGTGTGCGGCTGCGACCTATGCGGGTCCGGGATTGCAACGCAGGAGCAGGCGCCCAAGTTCCTGGGCAATTCCGGCTGGGGTGCCTACCAATGCCGGTTGAGTTTCCGCAATTTTGCAGGAGTGCCCTGGCCCGTATTCGAATGCGACTGTGCGCTTGCAGGCTGCGGTTTTGTCCTGGCAGGGCAGGCAATGGACTCGTCGAAAGAGGGGGCAAAGTTTCATATGCCGTGCAAGGTAATGCAGGCTCTGAACAAAGACGATCTTACGGCGATATATTCTTTCCTGCAGGCTCTTCCGGGCGGGACGGAGTAACAGAGCTAGCAGGATCCTGCATCAGCGATGACTCAATGCAGGACTGTCGTCGAAGTATCGTGGCTGGAGGCCTCTCAGACTGTTGAAAAAGCCCTCAATCCGTCACCCTGACGAACTCCGGATCGGGTCCTGGGCAGGCGTCGGGGTCCAGAAGTGCTTGAAAATACTCTTATCTGACTTCAAAGTCAGAGTCTTCGTTAAACAGGTCGAAGGCCGGCGGCAGCGCTGGATTCCTCACGCGGAACGCGTGATTTCGCCGGAAAGACGATCACGATGATTTTAGAGTTTGTCAACAGTCTGCGGGGCTGGAAGCCTCTCCCACAATATTTGACAGCACGTTGCCTGCCAGGCGGCTTTGTTGCTCGACACTTGTCAAAACGCTCTCACCGCAGTCTCTCGTGCCCGGCATGAAAGACTGCGGTGAATGCACTTTGCCTCACCCCGGCCCGGATACTTCCCACCGAATTCTTCAGCGCCAGTAGCATTTACGACAGGAATGAGTTAATAAAATAGTATTTTAATTCACGGTAACAGGCATCTTTGATGCATGTTGCCAGAAAACTTCTCGGCTGAACGGAGGAACATGGAAGATACAAGACGGCACTCGATGTTGTGTCCCCACTGCAGAAGGCTCATCAGCATGGATGAGGCGCTCTGCCCCTATTGCGGCCTGCGAAATCCGGGTTCCGGCTGGAACAGGGTCACTCTTAACGTGGGGGTTATGAGCGGCGGCCATCTCATCAGGAATATCATTTATCTCAATGCGGCCATGTTTATCCTGTCGATCGTTCTGCACCCGAGTTCGGCCGGATTTTCCATGAATCCGTTCGAATTCTTTTCTCCCGGAAGCCAGATCCTGCTGCTCCTGGGGGCGACGGGCAAAATACCCATAGACGCCCTGCACCGGTGGTGGACGATCATATCTGCAAATTACCTGCACGGGAGCATCCTGCACATCCTGTTCAACATGATGGCTCTCAGCCAGATCGGGCCCCTGATCATCCAGGAGTTCGGGGTGTACAGGACGGTTACCATCTACACCCTCAGCGGAGTGGGAGGATATGTCGTATCCTACCTTGCAGGAGTTCCGCTGACCTTGGGCGCTTCCGCGGCGGTCTGCGGACTGATCGGCGCCGCTCTTTTCTTCGGGAAGAGCCGGGGCGGGCATTTCGGGCAGATGGTTTACCAGCAGGTGGGCGGATGGGCCATAGGCATTTTCATCTTTGGCTTCCTTTTCGGCGGCATCAATAACTGGGCTCATGGAGGCGGGCTGGTTTTCGGAATACTGATCGCTTTTCTTTTCGGATACCAGGAACGAACGCCACAGAACCAGTTCGACAAGACGGCGGCCCTTATCTGTATCGTAGCCACCCTTGTGACCCTGGTCCTGGCGGTTGGTTCCACCTTGCTGCAGATAGTGTAACCGGCTATTATGGTAACAGCATCCGAGAACTAATTTAAATCGACGGCAGGGGGATGATGAAGTCGGTGAGGCGGCATCTGCATGGACAAAGGCCGGGTCTCGATATCCGTATCGTGATTTTCGTTCTTTTGTCCGCACTTTGCTTTGCACCGGTTACCGACGCCCTGGGAATCTGCAGCCCCACTCTTCCGAACTATCTTTCCGCAGGGCAGGCCGTTCAAAATCGGGCGCCTGTTTTCGTGCTGCCCGGCCATTCGCCTCGTACGGCCGGTATTCTCAATGTCGAGCATCCGGGGCCTTTGGCCGCGCCCGTCGTAGCCGCTGTCAAACCTCCCTTTCCTCGCCTGATTCAGTCGGTCCGGGTAAGATTTCCCGCTTCGACCTTTGTGGAATCATCCATCCAGGTGCGTGCCTCTCCCCGCTGCCTCTTCTTTTGAACAAACGTAACTTTCTTTTGCCGGTTGGCTGCGCCGCTCTGCCCGGAGTTGCGTGCGGTTGCACCCGGCCGTATTTTCTTCGTTACGCCTGAAAAAAGGAAGGGGTAGTCATGCCTGAACTTCTCGGTGAAGTCCTTATTCTGGTTGTGTTGGTCGGGGTCCTTTTGATCCCGCTCTTCCTGCAGTTCATCAAAGGACGCAAGGAAAAGAAAGATTCCACCGCAAGCGATTCTCAGGAATAAAGTGCGTGGGCGGGCGCCCCGGTGCGTCCGCCCCGCCCCGCAACTTTTCAGCCGTTGCGGTCACGTGGATCTCAAAATGACGGAATGCTCGATCAGGTGCCGCTGAAAAAGCAAAATGAGATATTATGGAACCGCCATCCCCGGCTGGGGGGTGTTTTCGGTTCTTCCGCGATTACTGCGTCTCTGCGGTGATGATTTTTAGCAGTCGCTTGAAAGGTTTTTGCATGGAAAATGTCGGAATGGGCCTGGCATCCGATATCGTCATAATCGTCGTCGCCGCCCTGCTGGGAGGAGTTGCGGCTCACCGGCTCAAGCAGCCTCTTCTCCTCGGCTATATCCTTGCCGGGATTGTCGTCGGTCCTTACACCGGGGGCATCACCGTATCGGATATCCACAATGTCGAATTACTCGCGGAGATCGGCGTCGCTCTTCTGCTGTTTGCACTGGGACTCGAGTTTTCCCTGAGCAAACTGGCGCCGGTGCGGAATATCGCGCTGGTGGGCACCCCCATTCAGATAAGTCTGACGATTTTTTTTGGTTACCTGATCGGAAATTGGCTGGGTTGGGGCTGGGTGCAGTCGGTATGGCTGGGGTGCCTGATTTCCCTTTCCAGCACCATGGTGGCGTTAAAGACCCTCCAGAATCGCGGGTGGGTAGGGACGCTTTCCAGCCGGGTCATGATCGGTATGCTCATCGTCCAGGACCTGGCGGTTGTGCCGATGATGATCATCCTTCCCCGGCTCAACGACCCGAAAGCCGGTTTTGCAGTGCTTGGGCTGGCCGCCCTTAAGGCCGCACTCTTCCTGGTCTCGGTGATTCTTTTCGGTACGAGGCTTCTGCCGCGCATCATGGCGGCCGTGGCCGCCTGGAACTCCAGGGAGCTGTTTCTGCTGGCCGTAACGGCAATCGGGCTCGGCATCGGATATGCCACTTACCTGCTCGGCCTCTCTTTTGCCTTTGGCGCCTTTGTGGCCGGCATGGTTCTGAGTGAATCCGATTACAGTTACCAGGCGCTGAGCGACATCATTCCGCTGAGAGACATATTCGGGCTGCTTTTCTTCACTTCGGTCGGAATGCTGTTGAACCCTGTCTTTCTCCTCGATCACTGGGCCGCCATATTGTTGCTGGTCCTGGTGGCTTCTCTGGGGAAGGGAACGATTTTTGCCGTTCTGGCCCGGTTGTTCGGCTATCGCAATGTCGTGCCCCTTGCCCTCGGACTGGGGCTGTTTCAGACGGGTGAGTTCGCTTTTGTGCTGGCTCGGACGGGGGTCTCATCGGGTGCCCTTTCAAAAGACATGTATGCCATGGTGCTGAGCGTAGCCATCATCAGCATGGCGCTCACCCCGTTCATTTCCGGCCTGACCGGCCCGCTGTATTCGTTTCGCAAGCGCCGCTTCGACTATGAACCGGTCGAAACGTTCAACCTTCCCGAATCGGGTCTGCACAGCCATGTGGTGATTGCGGGAGGAGGCAGGACCGGACGGAATGTTGCCCGGTTGCTGCAGGAACAGTCTCTTCCATTCATCATCATAGATCAGGACGAACGGCAGGTCCGGAAAGCCCGTGAAAGAGGATATCCGGTGATATACGGCGATGCCGGGCGGGAACCCGTGTTGGAGGCCGCGGGAATAGAGAGCGCTGGTCTGCTGCTGGTGACCGTCCCCGGTTTCATGGACGCAAAGGCGGTTCTGATGCAGGCCCGCCGGCTCCGGCCCGACCTGGAAGTGGTGACTTTGAGCGGAAGCGAAGAGCAGATGAAGACCCTATACCAGATGGGGGCAACGGAAGTGGTGCGGCCGGATTTTGAGGCCGGGCTCGAAATAGTGCGCCAGGCGCTGATGCGGCTGCGCATTCCCGAGTCCGAAATAATCCGGTGTGCCCAGACGGTGCGGCGGGACCTCTATGCGTCTTCCGATGAAGACCTCGATGCGGAAAGAATAGCCCTTCTGCAGAGTGCAACGAGGTTTCTCGAGTTGCGCTGGATAACCCTGGGCTGCAGTCCCTCGCTGATTGGTCATACCATCGGAGACATGGCCATCAGGACCCGGACGGGAGTTTCCATTGTGGGCGTGATCCGGGGCGGCATATTCCATCACACTCCCGGCCCGGAATTCCGGTTCGAAGACGGGGATACCGTGGCGGTAATCGGCAGGTCGGAGCAACTTTCGGCTTTTGAAAAACTGGCCGGCCTGTGATACATGACATTCATATCGGGCTATAGGCGAGATCGAGCTATTTCTTTCGATTCAGTCATCCGGCGGATGCCGAGGAGGAGTCTCACGTGAACGCGAAAAGACAGGCACTTGTCCTGGGGCTGGTAATTCTCTTTTCCCTCGTTCCAATGGCATTGCCGGATACCGCCCTCTCCGAGATCAAGCTGATTTCGGGGCAGACGGTCTACGTCCCGGCTTATTCTTTTATCTTCTACGGCGACAGGCAGCGCCCCTTTGACCTCACGGTCACCCTGAGCATTCGCAACACTGACCTGACCCATCCGATCACTCTCCTTTCCATCGAGTACTACAACTCCGATGGAAAACTGGTCAAAAAATATCTCGACGGCCAGACAAAGCTGGAGCCGCTTGCGTCCAAACACTCCATCATTGAGGAATCGGACAAAAGCGGAGGCGTGGGCGCCAGTTTCATCGTCAAATGGAAATCTGACGCCAAGGTGACGGAACCCCTCATTGAAACCGTCATGATCAGTACCGTGTCCCAGCAGGGCCTTTCCTTTACTTCGCGCGGCCGGGCAATAGAGGAGGAATAAGTCTCTTAGCGAGCGCGGGTGGGATTCCGGGCGGGTAAGTCCCGTGAGAGCGGCTTTCAGCCGCTATGGTTTTGCTTTACCGGTAGAACGGATGACTGGGAGACTTTACCTCTGTTCGAAGTTTCATCTCCGCTTAAACCGCGTCCGAAGGATGCGGCGGCCGTCCCCGGCTTTCGACGGAGTCGGAATCCGGAGCGCCTTTTCTGCACGCCCTGCCGGCCCCCCTCACGCGGAATGCGTGATTTCGCCAGGCTGACGTCATTGGTGGATCAATCTCTTTAAGTAAACAGTATTGAACTTAAGTAGTTTTAGTATGAACACGTAAGGACTTTTGGAGTTCTTCGACTATTCTTTTCAGGCAGAGCCGGGCTGCTTCATCCGGAGTGTTAATGGAAAAACCCGACAGTTCCCATTCTCCCTTGTAATTGTAACCCGCCGTCCACATCCTTCTGTTTTCCAAATCCCTGATGCAAAAGATCATGGTGCAGTTCTTGTTGGAAAGGGGACCGGGGGTGACTGCGGATCCCGATGCGGAACCGCTCAAAAAGATTATTTCAATAGTACCTGTGAATGGTTCCTTTTCAGAAACCGGTAAATACGGGCTCAGCTCCAGGAAGGCAAGTTCATAAGTAACCTTGTCCATTGTGGGATTGCCTGTGCGAACCTTGATCTGGAAATTTTGATTTTGCAGGGGAAGCATCGAGAATGTGTAATCAGATTTGACTTGCATGGTGGAACAGGCACAGAGGCAGAAAAGCACGCAGAATAAAGCCAGCAACTTCTTCATAGGCGTACCCCCTCGGTATTGGTTGAACTGTTGGGGATCGATTCAGGCTTTCCAATCCCGTATTTACTTTAGCTAGGTGCTATTTGTCCAACACATTTTCTTAGTTGTGGATGTTTCCGGAAAGGGGTACGTAAAATCTTGACCTCAGCGACTTATCCGCCTTCAAGCTGTAATCAAAGAGCCCGGCTGTTACGGCCGGTTGTGTGTCAGGATAAAGCAGTTTGCCAAAAGTGTTTGCGTTCTCCTTATTCGCTCGTCCCGGGAGTTTTGACAGGAGCGCCCAGCGGCTGCCCCACCAGCCGTTCTACATCCGCCTTAGCTCTGTGGTAAGCGCTAAGAGCTTGAATATGTTTCACTTTTGCTTCAAAAAGCGT
>JAEZXS010000368.1 GCA_023442755.1 Pseudomonadota bacterium
CCGGCGCAGAAAACCCGGACTTTCCCGGCGACCTTGTTCAACTCCAGATTCGGGATCGCCACCTCGATGGCTTCGGGGTCGTTGTCGATTCCGACAATGTTTTCAAACCCCAGAAGCGCTGCCCCCATAACCAGGATTCCCGACCCGGTGCCCACGTCGAGGAGGGAGCCGGGTGAGGCGGTTTGTGATGCCCAGCCTTCCAGCCATTCGAGGCACAGCCGGGTGGTTTCATGATGACCCGTGCCGAAGGCGCGGCCTGGATCGATATGGATCACCCTGTCATCCGGCCGTGGGGCGGCTTTTTCCCATGTCGGGGTAATCAGAAATCTCCTGCCCACCCGAAGCGGCTTGAAATGCGCTTTCCATGTTTCCGACCAGTCTTCGTCGGGGATTTCGGAGAAAGTGCCGGAGATCTCCTGCCCGGGGAAAATCCGCCGGGCGGATTCGACAATATTATCCAGCGACCTCCGCCTCTCATCTCCGAAAAGCGCCGCATCAAGGTAGATACGCACCCCCGGAACCGTAAACTCGACACTTACTCCAAATGCTTCGGCCAGTTCGACTGCAAGGTACTCGGCCGCGTCCCCCCCGCACTCTATATCGATTCGCGTCCAATTCTTCGGCATTTTCCGCTCTTCCGCCGGTCTGTTGCACGACCGGAAAAAACAACAAGATAAGCTCTCTGGCTCATTGTGCAAAAATGCATTTGTTCGGCCGAACCTACTCGGCGACCGCGACACACTTTACTTCCAGCTGCGCCCCTTTGGGCAGGGTGGACACCTCTACCACGGCACGCGAAGGCTTGTGGTTCGAAAAAAAGGTTTCATACACCTGGTTGAAAACCGAAAATTTCGACATGTCCGTAATGAAAACATCGACGGATACAACTTTTTCCAGCCCGGACCGCGCAGCAACGAGAATCTGTTTTACATTTTCCAGAGATTGCCGGGCCTGTTGGGCAAAGTCCTCATCCACCATCTCGCCGGTTGCAGGATCAATAGGAATCTGTCCGCTTACGAAAAGAAAACCGTTTGCGCGGATCGCCTGCGAATAGGGGCCGATGGCAGCAGGGGCATTTGGCGTGTGTATTGATTCGATCATCTTTTTCCTCCTTTGTGCTTTGCCTCCAAGTTGAGTCCGGATTTACATCAAAACCGCTGAAAATGCATGTCCTAACTTGGGACATCAAAATCCGGACCGGGAACATATAATGACGGATATGAACTGATGCACGCAGGAAAGTCGGGAAAAATACTTCTTACCGGAACTACCGGATTCGTGGGAGGGCGTCTTATGCACGCTCTTTCCGGGAAGGGCGAACCCATACGGTGCCTTGTCAGGTCTTACGGGCGTTTCAGACGCCGCTTCCCCGACGTCGACGCGGAGTCCGTGGAGGGGGATCTGCTTGACCCGCGAACCTTGCCGAAGGCCCTGGAAGGAATCGAAACCGCCTACTACCTGGTCCACTCGATGGGAGGGCGCATGTTCGATACGGCATTTGCGGAGCGGGACCGTCGGGCGGCGGAAAATTTCATCGAGGCTGCAAGCGCAACGGGAGTCCGGCGTATAATATACCTGGGCGGGCTTGGCGAAATGGGAGACGGTCTTTCCCTGCATCTTTCAAGCAGGCAGGAGGTGGCCCGGATTCTCGGGTCTCGAAGTCCCAGGGTCACCGTGCTCCGCGCCGCCAACATAATAGGCTCCGGGGGAGCCCCTTTCGAAATGCTCCGCCACCTTGTCGAACGGTTTCCCGTCCTTATCGCGCCGCGCTGGATAGATACCCGCTGCCAGCCGATCGATATCTACGATGCGGTTGCATACCTGGCGGGATGCCTGGAGAACGAAGAGACTGCGGACGCGGAGTTCGACATCGGCGGCCCCGAAATAATCACATACCGGCATATGATGCATGTCTACGCACGGGTGCGCGGTTTGAAAAGAGAGATAAGATCGGCCCCGTTTTTCTTCCCGGGTCTTTCCGCAGTATTTATCGGCTTCTTTACACCCGTGCCTTCCGGGGTGGCCAGCCCCCTGCTGGAGGGCCTCAGAAACCAAGTCATCTGCCGCGAAAATCGCATCCGTGAAATCATCCCGATCAGGCTTACGCCCCTGGAAATCTCCATCTGCACAGCACTCCAGGAATCCAGGGGAGGGCCCGGAAAGATACTGTCGAGCCAGTCCTGCTTTCTCGATGACGTCCACAGAATGTGACGGAATGAAAGGCGCGGTTCAGGCCCGGCCCTTTCACCCCATCAGGCCGAGTCATTCAATAGCTTCATCCACCCATTCACCATCCCGGCAGACCATACATTTGTCGGCCTCGCACACCTCTTGGCCTTCGAGGTACGTAGAACCCAGATAGGTACAGGTTTTCTCCTCCATGTTTCGTTCCTTCCTGTGTAAGTAATTGAATACTCAAGATAAAATTTAATCATCGGATGCATGGGGGCAAACGGAATGGGAGATACTGACTGCTGAAGCAAAAGGTGGTGGAATCCTGGGTGAACTGGGACCAATCGGGATTGCTGCAGCAACCGGAGTTTTCCCGATGAGATTAGAAATCGCGGCCTGAGTTCGCTTGAGTGATGTGTTCTTTTCCGTATCTTCGCAAACCTGGAAGATCTGTTCCGATCGCTCAGCGGATCGGACCAAACCCCGGGGTGCTCGCTACGAGATTGACGGCATTGAGGAGGGTCTGGTCGTCGAAAGGTTTTTGCAGGAAGGCAACTGCCCCTGCGTCCATCGCCGTTTCGAACGCCTTGGGGTTTTCGTGTGCGGTAATGAAAATGATGGGGATCCCGATGCCGGCTGCCTGCAGGTGTTTCTGCAGTTCGAACCCGTCCATGCCGGGCATTTGGACATCCAGGATCAGAAGGTTTTTCGGGTTCTTGCAGTACTCGCCGCAATCCAGAAATTCCTGGGCGGAAGGGTATGTCTTCACCACGTAACCTACCGAAAGCAGCAAACGCCTCAAAGCCCTGCGGACCGATTCGTCATCATCTACTATCGAAATACTCAGGTTTTCACTTAACACGTATTATCACCAATCTTGCCAGGGAAATATTCCGAATTAGGGATTATTCTTCCAGTTACGCTCCCTATCGGCGAATTACAACCCGCTCTGAAGTGAAATCTATCGATTACGCCGCAGGAATGCAATTGGACTTTGGTCCAATCGATCATTCTTTCGGAACATCGATCCCTGCTTTTCCCGCCATCTGAATCAGTGACGCGAGTGAATCGGCCTGCATTTTGCGCATGACCTGGGCGCGATGCACCTTGATTGTCTTTTCGACTATGCCCATATCGTAGGCGATCTGCTTGTTGAGCTTTCCCTGGATAACCTGCGTAAACACCTGGTATTCCCTGGATGTCAGCGTCTGGATGCGCTGGCGAATTTCGTTTATTTCCGCTTCCTTTTCCTTATCGTGCCGATCTTTTTCCAAAGCCTTCCGGACGGCATCGAGAAGAACCTGGTCATCGAAGGGCTTTTCGATGAAGTCGACCGCGCCGGCTTTCATCGCCCGGACGGTCAGCGGCACATTGCCGTGGCCCGTCAGAAAGATGATGGGAATTTTGAAGTTCACGGCGGCCAGGGCGTCCTGCAGGTCGAATCCGCTCAGGCCGGGCATTCTCACGTCGAGGATGATGCAGGATGGTTCGACCGGACGTTCGCGGCTGAGAAAATCCTGGGCCGAGGCGAAGGTTTCGACTCTCAGTCCAACCGATTTCATTAACCGTTCGAGCGAACGTCTTATCGAAATTCCATCGTCTACGACGAAAACTATCGGTTCATTCTGATTCATGTTTTTTCCCGGTAGGCAGAGAAAAACAGAAGGTCATTCCGGAGTCGGCGTTCTTGACGGCCCAGAGCCGTCCGCCATGCGCCTCGATGAGGTAGCGGCTGATAGGCAGCCCCATACCGATTCCTTCCGCTTTGGTGGTAAAAAACGATTCGAAAATCCGGCTCAGCTTGTCCGGGTCCACTCCCGGGCCGGCATCGCACACAGCGACATTGATGGTATTCGATTCCGGATCGCAGGACGTCCGGACGGTCATTTTACGGTATTTCGGCTCCACGCCCAACATGGCATCGAAGCCGTTGAGCATGAGGTTGAGGATGACCTGCTGCAACTGAATGGGGTCCCCGACTGTCTCCGGAAGCTGCCCGGCGAGTTCGGCTTCAACCTCCACCTTCTTTTTCCGGGCATCGGCCGCTATCAGCTGCATGGTTTCCCGAACGACGGTGTTGATGTCCAGGACCGATTCCTCGCGATCCTGCTTCTTCAGCATCGAACGTAGTTTGCGAATGACGTTGCCCGCCCGCAGATCGTCCTGCACGATATCATCTAGCGCCGCCCGCACCTCTTCGATGTCGGGAGCCGGCAGGGCCAGCAGGCGTCTTGCGGCCTGGGCATTGCTCAAAATGGCGGAAATGGGCTGGTTCAATTCATGGGCCAGCGATGAGGCGATCTCCCCCGCAATGGCAACGCGCATCAGGTGCGCCAGTTCGTCGCGGCGGTGCTGGGCCTCTATTTCCGTCACCTTGCGAATCTCTCTGCTGTGCTCGAGCTTTTCCTGCAGGTTGAACTTGGAGATAGCTTCCCCGATAAGTCCGGCGAGGGATTCCAGCATTGTAACCGCCCGGTCGGAAACCTTGCCTTCCGCCCGGTCGGCGAGATGTATGGCACCGATTGTCGTCCCTTCATAGCTGATCGGGATCACGACGACCGTTTTGAAGCCGACTTGTATACATACGCCGCGGTACTTTGTCTTTTCCTCCTCGGTGAGGCCGGCCAGGAATCGGAAGGTATTCCCGCACCTGAAAGACCGGTTGGAGGTAAGGTATTCTTCTTCGCAGGGCAGTGTACAGCCGTTTACCGCGCGCGTGCAGATGCAGGAGTCCTTGTGCACGATCAGGTGATTCTCGGATTCCCAGAACTCGCGTGAAAAACCGGCATAAGACTCGTAAGGGATGGCTCCGTCTTCGGTCAGAACCCTGACGCCGACACACTGGCATCCGCTCCATTCACGGATGATGTGCACCACGGCACGGAGGTATTCTTCCCGGGATACGGCCTGGTGGAGGAGCTTCAGCAGGAGACTGGTGGCCCTGGCATAACTTTCCATTTCTTCCCGGTCCCTGATTTCCTGCTCGAGGAGCTTCCTGTGCGATACATCTCGCGCAATGATCGAAAGCGCGCCGACATTTCCGAGCGTGTCCGCCACAGGAGAAGCCGTCAGGGCTACATCGACCCGTTCGCCGCTTTTGCTCAGGAAAACCGTCTCGATACGGTCTGTTCCCATCTCCTGCCTGACGTTGTCCAGCAGGTGGGACAGCGCTTCCCGCCGATCCTGCGGGACCAGCATGAACAAAGGCTTTCCCTGGACCTCGTCTGCCGTGTAACCCAGAATTCCTTCTGCGCCCGGGTTCCAGTGAAAAATTTTGCCGTCCGGGGTTTGACCTATGATTGCATCGGAAGTAGTTTCGATGACTGCTCTATAGTGGCGTTTCACAATCTCTGCAGACGGTTTTTCGCGCGGTTGCGCTCCGGCTTGCGCGAGGATGCCGGCAAGTTCGTCCAGTTTTCCTTCCAGAGAGGCATCCCGGTCCGAAAGGGCGCTCCCCTGCAACCGCTTTCGAATTCCTTCCAGCAGCGCATTTATCTGTTCTTCTGTTGTAGAGTGGCGGCCGATCGTCATCGTGATATCTCGTGCATAAGAGCTTTGAGCGCCGGTCTCCTAGTGGCCGGTCAAATGCATGGCGGATACGATAGCGCTCCCGGGAGGATTGCCCGGCCAGGGAAATTTGTCCGATTCGTCTTGTATAACAGCAAGTTGGATGGATACAGAAAGTTGACTAAAAGCCGGGAAACAAATGTCGGAATCACCCTGGCTGATTCTATATTATACATTTTCGCATATATCACGTATCAGGCTGGGAATTCTTTCGTCTCTTGCGTCTTGATTCCCGATGCTTAGTCTAATGAATCACACTTTAGGAGCAATTCTTACTTTACATAGTAAAAACCTGTTTGTCTATCAGAATAGAGGAAAAGGCGGGGCATAACATAGTCGACAGGCGGAAGCATGGGAGAACCGCTTCCGCCTGTCGGCTGCGGGGGGGGGAGGGCTCGCTACGCACCTTTTTGATAGCTGCCCAGAAGCTTCAAGAACTCCGTTTTGTCCATAAGCGCTTCCAGGATGTGCCGCCGGCTCTCCTCCGTAATGTCTATGTCGAGGTCCGCGTAAAACAGGTACTCCCATGGCCTGCTGTGGCTCGGCCTGGATTCGAGTTTTACAAGGTTGATGTCGTTTTCCGCGAAAATCCTCAGCGTTTCGAAGAGCGCTCCGGGCTTGTCGCTCACGGAATAGATAAGGGAAGCTTTATTTTTGGGACCCGGCAGGAACTCGTTCCGGGAAATGACCACGAACCTGGTGAAATTCCTGGGGTTCGTTTCGATTCCCTCTTTGAGAACCGTCATCTGGTATACCCGGTCCGCTTCCTCACCCGCAATGGCCGCTTCGTTCGGGTCGCCTCCTTCCTTCACCCTCTGGACCGCCGAAGCCGTATCCTTGGCCGCAACCAGATCCCATTCGGGATGTTGTTCCAGGTATTCCCGGCACTGCTGAAAGACCTGGGGATGCGAGTAGATCCTTTCGAGCTTGTCGATGGAGGCATCTTCCGTTCCGAGCAGGTTGTGTTTGATCCGCAGGGTCAGCTCTCCGACAATCTTCAGGTCGTATTCGAGCAGCAGATCGTAGTTTTCGTGAATGCTGCCGGTGAGGCTGTTTTCCACTGGGACCACGCCGAAGGAAGCCTGTCCGCCATCCACCGCCTTGAAGACCTCCCGGAAGGAGGAAAGATTTCGGATTGGCACTTCGGTCCCGAAGAACTGCAGGCAGGCCTTCTGGGAAAAAGAACCCGGAACGCCGCTGTACACCACGTCGGCAGGAACACTGCCCGTTCCGCGCTTGGGTTTCATGAGCGCCGCTTTGTCGAGGTATGCATAGTCGAGCTGTTTACCGACGACGGGAGCGATTACGTAAAGGTCGCGCATAAGCTGCTCGAACTGCTCGGGATAGAGGCTCTGAGGGCCGTCCGAAAGCGCCTTGTCGGGCTCGGTGTGCACTTCGATTATGAGTCCGTCCGCGCCGGCGGCTATGGATGCTCTCGCCATGGGGCTCACCTTTTCACGTAATCCGGTCGCATGGCTGGGATCGACAATTATGGGCAGGTGAGTGAGTTTCTTTATGACCGGAACGGCGGTAAGGTCGAGGGTATTGCGTGTGTAGCGCTCGAAGGTGCGAATGCCTCGTTCGCACAGGATGACCTGGTCGTTTCCTTCCGAGAGAATGTACTCTGCCGACATGAGCCATTCTTCCATTGTGGCCGCCAGCCCGCGCTTGAGGAGAACGGGCTTTCCTATGCGGCCGACGCACTTGAGCAGTTCGAAGTTTTGCATGTTGCGGGCGCCGATCTGGACCACGTCCACGTACTTGACCATAAGGTCGGCCTGGCTGGGGGATGTCACCTCCGTCACGATCCCCAGGCCGGTTTCTTCCCTTACCTCCTGCAGGATTTTGAGCCCCTCCTCCCCGAGTCCCTGGAAGGAATAGGGGGATGTGCGCGGCTTGAAAGCTCCGGCCCGGAAGAGTACCGCACCGTGCTTGCGCACCGTGCGGGCGATTTCCAGCGTCCTTTTCCTGTCTTCCACACCGCAGGGACCGGCTATCACGACCAGGCGGTCGCCGCCGATGGCCACGTCGCCGACTTTGACGATGGAAGGAGCGGGATGCAGTTCGCGGCTCACCAGCTTGTAGGGTTTCGATATGGGAACCGCCCTCTCCACCCCGGGCAGTTGCTCGTAGTAAGTCGTTTCCTTGTATCCCTTCCCCACTATGCCCAGGATTTTTTCATCCTCACTGCTGATCTCCTTTACAAGATAGCCCTGAGTGCGAAGCATCTCCTTGAGCCTTTCGGTCTCTTCGTTAGTTGTTCCCTTGCGCAGAATGAGAATCACGGCAATCCTCCAATCGGTTTCAGGTTGATTGTAATAAAAAAAACCCCAAGGAAAACTCCTCGGGGTTCAATATTGGATCGCCAACCCCGGGGGAGGTCCTGTCCACCCGGGGTCGATTCTTATGTCGTCAGTGTCCCAGGCGGATGCTCCTAAAGAAGAAAAAAAAGAAGCCCCAAAAGGACACAAAACCGCGACCATTCAGGATGTCGCCTGAATCGGAAACGCGGTAATCGGCAAGAAGGCTCTGATGCATAAAAATCCCTTTAAGTACGATTTCCTGAAGAATAAATGCCTCCTCCGGTTTTGTCAACGCCGGATTTCAAACAGTTCGGCCCCACAGTTGCCCTGGTGCGCTTATTCGTCCTGAGAAGCCACCAGTTTGTATCCCATTCCATAAACGGTGCAGATGACCTCTTTTCCGGGAAGGTATTTCGCGATCTTCTTGCGCAGATTCTTGATATGGGAATCGATCGACCTTACCCGTGTTCAAATCGTGAACCGCGCCCTCAGGAACATCCCACCAATACCCGTCGTATCTGAAAGACTGTTCCCGAAGGAATAAGAATCCGTTCGCGCCCCTTTACCCAGGGGCGCGAACGGACCCTTGATACGTATTGTACCCGTTATTTCTTCGGATATCCGACCGACTGCGAAAGGGTGATCTTCTGGTCAGGCCGCAGCTTCAGGGACTTGCCGAGAGCGGGCCGGTCGATCGAAGCCCGGATTACCGTGCCGAGACCTTCCGAAGCGCAGAACAGGTATACGTTTTCACTGATGAAACCCGTATCGGCCGCAGTGAGTATGTCGGCCTCCAGCGAACCCGGCTGAGCGGTTTTGGCGTAGTCGGCAACATAGACGAGGTTAACCGCGGCATCCTTTACATACGCCTGGGTGCCGGTCAGCCCCCTGATGTCCCCGGATGCCACCGGGTTCAATACGTTCTTAGCATGGTCCCACAGATATGCGCCTTCGGGCAGTACAACGTAGATATCCATCTCCTGCCAGTTTTTGGCGGAAGGAGCAGTCCGCCTTCCGTCGGCGCGCGATACGCCGAAAGCAGCCCAAAGCATATTGGAAAGAGTCTGCTCCGAAAGCTTCCGGTCACTGTACTCGCGGCTCGACATCCTGTCCTTCAACGCCTGCATGAGGGGTTTTCCTCCATCCATCTGAGGGCTTGGGAGCTTAAGCGGGGTCAGATCGGCAGCCATTGCGGAAGAGCAGAGGAAAATCAACGCCAACAACAGATTCATAAAACCAAACGACTTCAATTTCATTTAGTCCCTCCGGTTTCTGATTCTTTCGAGCCGTATTCTCAAAAACATAATTACGAATTTACTGGAAGTTCTATAGTGACTATGAGGCCGCCTTCGGGAGAATTGGCGGCCCTTACCGTCCCTCCATGCAATTTTACCGCTCGTTCGGTAATGGCAAGTCCCAAACCCGTACCGCCCTCCTTTCGATCTCGGGCATCGCCCACGCGGTAAAAGGGATAAAAAAGATCCCCGAGCGCCTCTTCCGGAACTCCAGGGCCAAAATCGCGCACGGTTATGACCGCGCCCGATCGGGCATTGCTGCCGCGGCGCAGTGCGACCTCCACTTCCGACCCCTTCGAGGTGTAGCGTATGGCGTTGCGCACGACGTTTTCGATGGCGCTGCGCAGCAGCTCCGATGTGCCCGGAATGACGTAGTCTTCCTTCGAGATTATCCGGACAGAACAACCGCGGTTCTGGGCCTCGAAATCGGCATCGGTGACTATCTCTTCGAGAAGCCCGGGCAGATCGACCGGTTTGTTCTCGATTCGGTCGATGCCGGCTTCGAGACGCGAAAGGGTGAGCAGGCGGCTTATCATGTCGTTCAGCCGCCCCGTTTCCCGATCGATCCTCTCCATCGCCCTGGCTGCCTCCTGGCCTCCGCGGTTCCGTGCGATCTCCAGGGCAATGCCAAGCCGGGTAAGGGGGGATCGGAATTCATGGGAGATGTCGCGAAGCAGCCGCCGCTGAGCCGTCATAAGCGACTCGATGCGCTCCGCCATCCCGTCGAAGTCCCTGGCGAGATCGGAAATTTCGTCTCTTCGGTTGCCCACAGCGGCGCCGACCCGCACTTTGAGGTCCCCATCGGCCAGGCGCCTTGCCGCGGCTCCAAGCCGGGAAATCGGGGTGGAGATGTAGCGGGCGAGCCAATAGCACACGCCTCCGGCCGTAACAAGGATCACCAGCAGGTGCATTATGGGCAGGGCAGGTTCGTGGTGCATGAAATGCCGCAGGGGGAAGCTTGCGGCCACCGTATACTCGCGGTTGCCCGTCCCCGGGACATGCTGGAGCAGGAAGGCGGAATCGTCTGTCCGTTTGAATTCGAAACCGGACCGGGAAGGTTGCCTGGCCATGTCCTGCACCTCCTGCGGTACGTCTTCCTCTATGATCGGGTTTCCGTTTGCGTTCAGAAGAAAGAACTGTATCGGAACCGTCTGCTCGAGACGGGAGACATAGTTGCCGAGCGCGGCCTCTCCTTCCTGTTCGTAGATGGTAATGGCGGTCTGGCCGGATAGTCTGATGACATTGCCGGCCACCTTGATCCACAGTTGAGTGGAGGAAGCGTTTTCGGGTTTGATCTGGGTTTCGAGGTGCGTGCGGAGGAAGCGAAACCAGCGAATTGCAAAGAACGGGTGTGACTCCGTGGCGACGGCGGAAACCAGGGAGGCAATACCCACAAGCGCCATCGCTACCCAGAACCACAGAAATATTTTGATGAAAAGACTTCTCATTTGTCTTTTTCCCGGATTTCAGGGGGAATGTTTATTTTTGGATGCTTTGATCGGCTCCCGTCTCGGAAGGGAATGCATATATGTAGCCGACTCCGCGCACGGTTTTGATGCGCTCGGTTTCGCCGATCTTGTGGCCGAGTTTTTTTCTGAGACTGCTCAGGTGGACGTCGACACTGCGGTCGTAGGCAGTGAGGGTGCGGCCGAGCACGGTTTCGACCATCTGTTCGCGGGTAACGACATGTCCGGCCGATCGAAGCAGCATCTCGAGCAAACTGAATTCAACCGATGTCAGCTCCATTCGTTCTCCATTGCGGAGCACCACTCGGGTGCCGGGGTCGAGTTCGATATCGCCTACGACGATGCGTTCGGTGGGGGAGAGCGGAGCTGACTTTTCAGCCCTGTCCGCCGTGCGGCGGAGGATGGCGCGGCAGCGCGCTATAAGTTCGCGTGGATTGAACGGCTTGGGGAGGTAATCATCCGCTCCCATCTCGAGCCCGACAATCCGGTCCACTTCCTCGCCGCGAGCCGTCAGCATGAGCACAGGCGTATCGAGCTGGGTCCGTATGCGCTTCAGAACCTCCAGTCCGTTCATTCCGGGCAGCATGATATCGAGAACGATCAGGGCGTACTCGCCTGCCAGGGCGCTCTGGAGCCCTTCCTTCCCATCGTGAACGGCAGTGACTGCGAATCCTTCCGGCTCCAGGTATTCCCCCAGCAGTTCGCAGAGTTCCACGTCATCATCTATGAGCAGGACACGGTTCATGGATAACCCTCTTCTTGTCTGGTTCGAGTATTCACAACTGGTAAATTTTAACAGAAATGCCGCAACTGTTGACGAGTGAATTTGTTAAGATCTGTTAATTTTCCTTCTTTTGAAGTTAACAAAACTTTACGTTTATTAAACGTTACTTAACTGGACTTCACTTCCTCCCTTACCCTATGATCGTGCCCGGACATGAGGCGATGCCCTTCTAGACCGCGGAGTGCCTATAGCTGACAGGAGAGGAAAAGCCGATGAAAAAGACGATTATAGCCGCCATAAATATAACCCTGGTCGCTCTGGGGTGGTTCGTCCTCTCGTGGCTGTTCTTCAACTCCATGGACCTGAGCGCTCAGGAATCCGTTGCCGCCGGAATTTCATCGACATACAGCGGGAACGTGACGGGAGGGTTCAGGGCTACTCCGCCGTAAGGGCGGGATTTTGGGATTGAAGCAGTGGAGATGCGGCTGCTGCGGGCAGGATAATGTCGGGTGCGCCCCGGGGATTACCAGTGAAATTTACGCTGTACGGGCGCCGGGGCGGAGCGCGGGTCGAGCAGGAGGAGAAGGCGTGAAATTCTCTGCAGCAGATTCGCTCCCGGACATCTTTGGAGCAGCAGTGAGAGCCTGGCCATCAGGAAGTTTGTACGGGTGGCGGGGGCGAGCCCGTTACGGAAGGCTGAACCGATAGGTGCGGCGGTCAGGCTGGATATGAACTGTTCCAGTTCCACCTGGGAAGTCTTCGATATCCCCTCGAATTCGACGCCGCTGCGCCATGAAATCATATCCCCCCAGGACTTGCCCGGAATCGGTGAGTTGTAAACAACCCTGCATTTTATTCGCTCTATGGGCGCCAGACGTTCCGGCGTACCGAACAGTTTGATGCTGAACCTGCCCTCTCCGGCCTTCAGAGCAAGATAGCTAATGCCAACCCCGCCGAAACTGATGTCGTTGATTTTCCCTGCAATCGGCAGGCTGCCGTACCGGGTGAGGACTGCATAGGCTTCATCCTCGCCGGGGAATCTATGGAATTTCCTTCGCGTCGTCATAATTCGGTCTCTCAGTCGAGGTGCAAGCAGATAATAAGGGTTTTAGGCCGCACATTCCAGGCTTCTGTTTCTGCCGAGAAATTTTTTGCCGACTCGGATTCCGACGAAGGTCAAACCGAGCAGCAGGACGCAGGACGGTTCGGGGGTGGCAATCGGGATACGGGCTTCCACGACGTCGTTGCCGCATGCCATCGTCCAGTGAATTCCGAAATCATTCGACAGGCCCAGGGGCGCCGTGTCAAACGTAAAGGACATGGTGGAATCGCTGTTCAAGGAGACCGTTGCGTTCTCGATGAATGTTCCGTAGCCGCCCCTCCATGCCTGGTTCGATCTGTAGATCTCGTCGGAAGTACCGCCGGACATGATGATGGAATTGTAATTGAGTGAATACACCTTGCCGTCCCTGGAGATGACGTAATTCCACCCTTCGCTCGATCTGAAAGTATCGGTGCTGAAGTGGGTGGGGTCGGACGTATTGGAAACCTTCCATCCCTGTGATGAAATATAAAGGTCGCCGGGTCCGTAAGAAATTCTCTCGGTGTTGCCCGGAGAAAAATAGCCTCCGCTGAAGGTGATGGTCATCTGTCTCCCGGTCATGGTCACATTTACTGAATTTACTTCGAAAGCGTGTGTTCCTGGCTCTTGAAGGACGTTGCCATACTGGGTTGCACCGGCATTTACGACTGTACCGCCCCAGTATGTATCTTGAATCGTTGTAGCAAATGCAATGGAATTAAAGGCTATTAATGCGAAACAGGCAAAGGCTGCGAAGATTATTTTCCGTACCATTCGACGTCTCCCTTTTTGCAAATATCACATCGATTCACTGAATTTATTTTCGTCTGCAGTAGGGTTGCTTTCGGGTTCAGATATTGCTGTTTCCGGCCGGGAAATAAAAGGGGGGTTTGGGGGGGTACAAAAAGAGTATGGCGATTACCCATAAATACAATTAATAGCAAAGAATACAGTATGATATGTAAATTATAGGCTTGGTGAGTTATCGAAAAAAATCAGGAAAATATTGAAATGTATGAAACGGGGGATGAAGAATAGCCAATATAGACAAGAGATTATGAAATATCCGTATCTTAGGCCGGTAGGCTTGGCTGGAAGTCAGAGTGGGGGAAAAGACATGGCGGGAGCGGATTTCCGGGCGGAGCCTGAAGCTCCGCCCGGCGGAGTCAGGCGGGTGTGATTTCGAACAGCCCCTCTTCTGCGGTGACGTGCCGCAGAGGGACCTCCTCTAAAGAAACAGCCCTGTCAAGCGCGGGAGTACCTTGCAGGGTGAGCGTTTCCCCCTTCGGGAAATACTGAACCGAAAGCCCCACTTTGTTCAGTTCTTCGGGACTCAGGGTTTCCGACAGGCTGCAACGGACCCTTTTGAGAACCGGAGCGGATTGCACGCAGCCATTGGAACAGTTGACCTCCGTGAAGATGATCCCCAGAACCGAACCGGTTTTATACCAGCCCATCAGGTCTACGTCCCGTATGGTGGAAGCAAGGGACGAGGCCACCCTGCTGCGTGGACCGTTGCCGTTGCCGCCCGAAGGCAGGTCGGAAAGCGATACGAGCATCAGCATGAAGGGCCGGTGCGTCCGCTGCTGTCGCTTGCGTTCCTGGAGAAGTATCCTATTGAAGTCACTTTCATTGAACTCCACACCGCCAAGCGGATGAAGGCCGCTTTGATGCGGAAATGGAATCGCGGCGCGCAAGTTTGTGAAATTGAGAAACATTGTGACGTCTCCCTTCCAATGAGTGCGTATCCGTCTATCCGGATCGCCCGGGGGGGAACTTTCGACGGTTCCCCAAGGGATCGTCAGCAAAAGGAGTACCAGTTCCTGAGACAGGACTGGTGTGAATTATAAAGATCATTTAATTCAATAGCATAGGCTGGTGGGGCGGGTTGCTTCCATCGGCGGGGTGCGCGCGAATTACGAAATTTTGCTTACAGTTTAGTGCTTGATATTACGGCACTGTAATTCACCGAACGCCTGTGTAATTCCACCGAGTGGCCTTGCTGCCCGAAACGCGCGAAATCAGGCATGGAGAATTGCTTTTGTCCGGGCCGCAATGTGTGGTACCAAGTACAATGCGATGAGGGCTTTATTGGATGCGTGTTTACAACCTTTTCAGAGGAAGGAAAAAATGAAGCCTACCGAAGAGCTGAGAGCCGAACACGAGGGAATTGTCCTGATACTGGACGTACTCGAGAAGATATCGGAAAACATTACGTCCGGAGAGGCCGTGCAGATGGAGCACATCAAACAGATCCTGGATTTTCTTCAGGTATTCGTCGATAAATGCCACCACGGCAAAGAAGAGGACATTCTTTTCCCGGCCCTGGAAGAGGCGGGGGTGCCGAATGTGGGTGGGCCTATCGGGGTGATGCTCTCCGAACACGACAGGGGACGAAAATTCATCGGGGATATGAATACTCTCATCAGGTCCCATGAAGCGGGGAACACCGAGGCCTTGCTGATTTTCACGACCCCGGCGCTCCAGTACATGGACCTGCTCAGGAGCCATATCTGGAAGGAAAACAGCGTCCTTTTTCCCATGGCGGACGAGAAGCTGTCGGAGGCGAAGCAGGAGGAAATCTCGCGGGAATTCGAACGACTGGAGGAAGAGCGCATCGGCGTGGGGAAACATGAGGCGTATCACGCGATGCTGAAAGAGCTTTCCAACACTTACCTGTAAAAAAAGAATAGGTCTTATAAGACGTATATGCCTTATAAGACCTATAGCGGCTATTTTGATTGCATTATGATTTTCAACTGATAAACAGCAGGAAACCATTGGCGAAATAGACGACGCCTGCGGCTCCTATCGCCAGTCCCAGGTACCAGACCGCCTTCTTTCTCAGCAATGCAGCGACGGATGACAGCAGAATCGCTATCTGCAAAAATATCACGGCCACTCCGAAAGCCTGCGCATGTGTCTGCGCATCGTCGCGGACAGCCTCATACTGTTTCGCTTCCTTCGTGATCTCCGCTTTTTCAGACTCATACTTGGCAATCCGCTTTGCGTAGGAGTCTATCTTCGCCTTGTGGGCATCCGTCTTTGCAGGAGTCTCTCCATTTTCCTTGAGCTGTACATCCAGTTCGAGTGCTTCCTTCTGGATTTCATAAAGATAGCCTTTGAGGCTTTTGGCCTGGTAGTAGGCCCACTGGTTTGCCGCAAGAGCCTGGCTCATGACCGATCGGGTCGAATAGGAGCCTCCCTTGAAGGTGGCAAGGGTTGCGCAGACAGCCAGTATGACGGTAGTAAGAGCCAGGTAGTTGAGCCAGGGCTCCTTCTTTTCCTCTGCCATTCCTTTCTCCTTCTTCTATGCTTCAGTCCCTTTTCGGGACCCTGTTTCCTTGCCTCCGACAGCAGCACGCCAGTTCTGAAGATACTCAAACGACTCGAGTGCGGCGGCTTCGGCTTTTTCCTGGTACGTATACAGCTCTACGGTCACAAAACCCGGAAAACCGATCTCTTCGATGGCGGCAAGAACACCCGGGATATCGATAGCCCCCCGGCCGAGCAGCAGATGGTGATGCTTTCGGGTCGGGGCAATGTCTTCGAGATGAAAGTGGCGGATGCAGTCTTTCAGTTTCGAAACGAGATGCACCGGGTCCTCGCCCACGCAGAAGAAATGGCCTATGTCGAAATTCAACCCGAAGACCTGCGGGTCGAGCTGACCGTACATTTCCATGAACTGTGCGCTCTTTTCTATCAGCAGCCCCGGCTCCGGCTCGATCAGCACCGCGATGTTCTTTTCCCGCGCGCGTTCCTCGACGGCGCGCAGCCCTTCGCGAAACCAGGCAAATCCCTGTTCTTGCGATATTCCTTCGAGCGGCCCTCCGGGCTCGGTCGAAATCGTCTTTGCCCCGAGCGCCGCCGCCAGGTCTATGCAGCGCAGCGTGTAATCTATCCGCCTGGCCCTCTCCGCGGGGTCCGGTTCGATCCAGGAAGGATGATAGGTGTCGCCGTCCGCGTTATGCATGAAAGCATTCACGTTGGAGATTTCGAGCCCGTTTTCGGTCAGGAGCGCACGTGTCTGCTCGATGTCGCGCTCGGAAAAGCGGGTGGGATAGGCATGGGGGACATCGGCCATGATTTCTATTCCCTTGTAGCCGATGCGGCCGAGAGTCCGTATGGTCTCAGCGAGGGTGCTGCGAACGAACGCATTGGAGCTGAAGGCAAATTGCATATGCTTTTATCCTGCGCGTTTCAAGTTCTTGAGATGATGTAGCGCCGTTTTCGCCGCATATCCGGGATTTGCCGGATACGTATAGAGTTCGACCGTGATGTAGCCGTCGTACGAAATGCCGGACAGAGCATCGAATATCGGAGTGAAATCCATGTCGCCCTCGCCCGGAATGAGATGATAATGTTTACCCGCGCGAATATCCTCGATGTGGATGTGGAACAGGTGCGAAGAAAGCTTGCGAATCACCTCGCCGGGCTCTTCTCCCAGCACGTGGCTGTGGCCCAGGTCGAGATTTGCCCCGAAATTTTCCGCCCCCACTTCCGCTATCAGTGACGACAGTTCTGCGCAGTTTTCGACCAGGAGGCCCGGTTCGTATTCCATGCCGAGCCGCACGCCCCGGCTCGCCGCGTAGTCGAGAACTTCATCCAGGGACTGTTTCAAAATTTCCCGCGAGGCTTCCGGACTGCTCCCCGGGACCGCCCGCCCCGAGGTGATGCTGACGTTCGGGCAGGAAAGAAATCGGGCCATGTCGACGGCCTTTTTCGTATAGGCGACCCGCCACGCCCGGGCGTCTTTGTCCGGATTCGCGAGCGAGGGTTCGAAAAGGGGTTCCCAGAACGGTTTTCCCCCCTCGTAAAAGCCGACGGCGGTGTTGGCGTTGATGTTGGCGACGCAAAGCCCCTTGTCGCGGATAAGGGATTCCAGTCGAGTGAGATCGGAATCCGTCACCGCAAAGGGAAAGAGGTGTGGAGCGTCGGCAAGCAGTTCGATACCCGCGTAGCCGGCTTCGGCAATCGCCTCGATCGCCTCGGAAACGGAAAACCTGACGAACGCATTGGTGCTGAAGGAGAATTTCATGGCTCTTCGGCCTCGCCGTTATTCTCTTCCGCCGCGATAGCCGATTTTGCCCAGGGGCAGAGCGGTGCATCCCTGCGGTGGCGTTCCGGTTTCGATCACAACGTCGATGGTTATGCCGCCCCTGGCGTACCACAGCCCCGTTACCCTGATCCATTTCGGATTCATGGCTTCCTTGAGCCGGTTATGGATATAGACGGTGCAGTCTTCGTGGAAGGTCCCGTGGTTTCGAAAACTCCCCAGGAAGAGCTTGAACGACTTGCTCTCGACCATGCGCTCGCCCGGAGCGTAATCCACCACTATGGTCGCGAAGTCGGGCTGCCCGGTAATGGGGCACATGGTCGTGAATTCCGGGGCGGTGAGCCGCACCACGTAATCCAGACCGGGATTGGCGTTTGCAAAGGTTTCGAGAACGGCCTTTTCCGGCGTTTTCGGAATTTTCGTCTTTTTCCCCAGTTGGGTCAGGTCGGTGTCGAAAGGCATCTTTATTCCAATTAATTCTGAGTATAGGTTGTGGGATCGGAGATTCCCGCTTCGGTAAAGCCTTTCCTGCGCAGAATGCAGCTGTCGCACCTTCCGCAGGCCCGACCCTGCGGGTCGGGATCGTAGCAGGAATGTGTCATCCCGTAGTCGATTCCGAGTTCTACGCCCTTTCTGATTATCTCCGCCTTGCTCATCCGGATGAGAGGCGTATGGATGCGCATGTGGAGCCGGCCTTCGACGGCTTCTTTCAGCGCGAGGTTCGCCATTTTCTCGAAGGCCTCTATGTATTCGGGCCGGCAGTCGGGGTATCCGGAATAATCCAGGGCGTTCACCCCGATGAAGATGTCCGCCGCTCCGAGTACTTCCGCCCAGGCCAGGGCGAATGAAAGGAAAATGGTGTTCCTCGCCGGCACGTAGGTAACCGGGATCCGGCCCTGCATTTCTTCGATCGTGGCGTCCTTGGGGACCTCGATTCCGGAGGTGAGGGCAGAGCCGCCGATAACCCCGAGCGGCAGGTCCAGTACAAGGTGTTCCCTCGCCCCGAGAAGTTTCGCAATGCGTCTCGCTGCTTCCAGTTCCGCCCTGTGCCGTTGCCTGTAATTGAAGCTGACGGCGTATGCGGCAAATCCTTCGTGCTTTGCCAGGGCCAGGCATGTAGTCGAGTCCACCCCCCCGGACAGAAGCACAACGGCTTTTTTCTCGGTATCGTTCGCCATTGAGGTCTCCGGTCGTTCTATTCGAATGCGAACATGTAAAAATCTATGGGGCTGATCAGGGCAAAAATGCGATTCTCGACAGAGGAAATGATTTCCTCATCCTCCGTAACCAGCAGAATATTCCGGTCTTTCCTGGCCGAAATCCTGTTGATTATAGCAGAATCCGCGGACATTCGGGTCTTGTCCGTATAGATGATCTCGGTGTTGCCCCTAAGGTCCCTGGAATTTTCAACCCCGTCGAAGACGAGGAACACCCGCCCGAAATGGGAGCCTTTCCTGACGACGGCTTCAATAAACTGCTCGCGCATCTGGGTGAAGCTTTTTTTCAGGACTTCGCTGTCGCCGTGCACCTTCAATAACACATTGTAGCCATCGACAAAAAGATCATACCGCCTGCTCTGGCCGGATTGAATGAAATCTTCGAGATCGCGAAAGGGGCGGTGCTTCCCTCCGGCGGCTTCGGCAGGGGTGAAATGAGAGTACAGTCCTTCGAGGATTTGCCTCTTTTTGTGGCGAACCGCCTCCCGCAGTTGCACGGTATCGCGGAAGAGCCCCGTATGGGCGAGGCGTTCCAGAATGGCTTCCAGTTCGTTCACCTTGGGCAGATTTGCCGGAATCGGGTCGAGAAGGGGAATCTGGGCCATCAGGTCTGCTGCCTGGCCGCGTTCGGCCGGGCCAAGTATTTTTCGAATCCCGGGAATCTGGAGGAACCGTTTCTTTTCATCGAGGAGCGCAGCTTTTACCTTCTCCACTTCCTTGTGGACTACGAGGGAATCGGCGTACACCTGCTCTATTTTTTCGAGGGCCAGGTCGATTTCCAGCAGCTTGGCGCGGATATCGGAAACCACCCCGAACTCCTCGTCGGCCTTTCTCTGCAATTCGAGGGCGCGCTTCGTCCGCTGAAGAAGCGATTCCAGGCGTCCCGCTTCATCGGCGGCCGCCTTGAGGTCGATCTGCCGATAGCGCTCGTACCACTGCCTTCGCCTGTTGGCTATAGAATCGTTCAGTTTCCGGTCGAATTCCGATTCCCATTCCTTCAGTTTTTTGCGGAGTTCTTCGTTTTCGCTTTTCAGATGAGATATCTGTTCGCCGGAGCGGAGCAACTCCGCCTGCGTCTTCTCCAGTTTCTTTTCCACCTTCCGGAAAGGCTCGTGCGTTTCCTGCTCGGGCTTTGCCTTTTGTTTCGCCTGTTCCTCCTCGTCCAGTTCGAAGACGTAGTCCGCTCCCTTTTCGCTCGCCAGGAACCTTTTCGCCAGGTCGGGATGATGGTCTATGAAAAATCCCCATGCGCTGAGGGTGGGAACGAGAAGGGCGAAGACGTTCTCATCGGGTTGCTGCGACCAGAAATCGGTCCTGTCTATCAGGTTGGCGAAGCGTTCGTCGTGAAAGAATTCGAGAACGGAGAGGCCGATGCAGAATCGCTCGGGTCCGAGGAGATCCCTGACCTGCTTCCAGTTCGATATCAAAAAATCCCTGTCCAGCATTTCCAGGTACGATACTACTGTCGGCTGCTCCTCGCGCCATTCGGCCAGGATTGTTCCGAGAAAATTCCGATCGGATTGAAGACGGCGGCGAAGCCGGCCGACAATCAGCGGCTGGACGAGCACTCTTGCGAACTTGCCGGGCTGGAACGAAAAACCTTCCAAAACCTCCCTTTTTAAAATAGGATTCGAGGTGAGAATGCGGACCCAGGTTGTTGCGGATACGTCTTTTATGAGCCGGTCGTAGAACTGTGCCGGCAGTTTGGAAAGTTTTTCTGTGTTGAACTCGTACGCCATCTTTGGCCTTTTTTGAGGGACCGGTTATGAACGCGATTTCACTGATTCTGGTGACTGCTGAAACCGAGGAGGAGGCGGCAAAAATCGGGCGGACCCTGGTTGAGGAAAAGCTTGCGGCCTGCGCGAACATAATTCCCCGCATCCGCTCCATTTACAGGTGGAAAGGTGAAATTCACGACGAACCGGAGTCCCTAATATTAATTAAGACCCGGACCTCCATGTTCCAAGCCTTGAAAGCCCGGGTTCGAGAACTTCACGGCTACGAAGTGCCGGAAATAACGGCCATTCCTATCGCGCAGGGCCTCCAGGAATACCTCGACTGGGTAGTCGACGAGACGGAGGAAAGATAACCTATTTCTCCATCCTTCTCCTGACGGATTCCGCATGTCCGTGCAGTCCTTCGAGTTCCGCCAGCCTGACTATGGACTGCGCGTCCCGATCGAAGGCCTCCCGTGAGTATGAAATCACGCTCGTTTTTTTGAGGAAATCGTCCACCCCGAGGGCCGAGGCGAAACGGGCTGTTCCCGCGGTCGGAAGAACGTGGTTTGGGCCGGCGAAGTAATCCCCGACGGCTTCCGGCGTACAATCCCCGATGAAGACGGCGCCGGCGTTCTCGATCTTTCCCAGCCAAGGCAGGGGCTCTTTCAGGTGCAGCTCCAGGTGTTCGGGCGCTATCCTGTTTGCAAGGCTTATCGCCGTTTCGACATCGTTTACCACGAAAACGGCCCCGTACTGTTCGAGGGATGCGGCTGCGATCTCCTTTCTTGGGAGCTTTTCCAACTGCACGGAAAGCGATTTCAAAACTTTGTCCGCAAGAGCTTCACTCGTTGCGATGCAGATCGCGCTTGCCATGCTGTCATGCTCGGCCTGGCTCAGCATGTCCGCCGCAATGTATTCTGGTTTTGACCCTTCCTCAGCGAGGACGAGGATCTCGCTCGGCCCGGCGATCATGTCTATTCCGACCTCGCCCGAAACGAGCTTTTTCGCCAGCGCGACATAGATGTTCCCCGGTCCCACTATCACGTCGACAGGAGCAATGGAGCCGGTCCCGTAGGCGAGCGCGGCGATTCCCCATGCACCCCCGGCTTTGTGAATCCGGTTTACGCCCACCTCACGAGCGGCTGCCAGCAGGAACGGATTGATGCTCCCGTCGCGCCGCGGCGGGGTGGTGAGCGCGATGTCTCGGACGCCGGCCAGACGTGCCGGGATTCCGTTCATGAGAACCGACGAAATGAGGGGAGTTTCTCCCCCCCGTCCGCCCGGGATATAGAGACCTGCGGCGCGGACCGGTCGTACGATCTGGCCGAGAAAGGTTCCGTCGGGTTTGGTCAGGAAATGGGAGTGCCGGAGCTGCTGCCGGTGAAAATCCTCGATGTTGCGTATCGCCGCCCGAATGATATCGAGAAAGCCGGAATCGACTGCACGATATGCGGATTCGATCTCCTCTTCCGAAACGCAGAGCTGCGACAGTTTCATATCCGGGGCGTCGAATTCGCGCGTGAAACCGAGCAGGGCTTCATCGCCCCCGGATTTCACAGCTTCGAGGATTTCCGCCACCCGGCTCTCTATTTCCGGATCGGCCCCCGGTTTTCTCCGCGAAATGGCGGCAATTCGGTCTTCCGCCTTCTCCGATGGATACTGCATCAGTGCTGTCACTTTTATTTTCCTTCCAGGGCAAGAACGAAAGCATCAGGGAATCCGTTGGCCCTCAGCTTATCCATTTCCTGCTTCGCCACGACGATGTCCTGGTACGTTCCGACCTGAACTCTGTAGATATTTTGGCCCTTGTCGAATCCCGGGCTGACCCTGGCTTCCCTGTTTCCGCTGATCATCCTGGCTCTAAGCCTGTTGGCGTTCCCCTGGTCGCGGAACGCTCCGATCTGTATCGTAAACTGTCCGTAGCGGAACGAGGGCAGCGGGTCGACTTTCCAGAATGTATCCTGTCCCACCTTCATCTCGGACGCATACTGTACGGCCTCGACGCGCACCTTGGCAAGACCTTTCCCGTAGGAGCCGATTTCCTGGGCGCCTTTGCAGGAAAGATCGATGACCCTGCCGCTCACGAAGGGGCCCCGATCGTTTATCCGAAGGATAATGGACTTGTTGTTCCGCAGATTGGTGACTTTGACGTATGTCCCCAGGGGAAGCGTTTTGTGGGCGGCCGTCAGTGCCCACATATCATAGGGTTCCCCGCAGGACGTGGGTTTGCCGTGGAAATCGGCCCCATACCAGCTCGCAATGCCCTCTTCGGCATACCCTTCCGCACTTGGCAGAGGATAATACCAAACGCCCTTTATCTGGTAGGGCCTCTGAGACTTGAGACCTGTGCCGGGTGCGCCGGGCTTTGGCGGCACATAAGGAGGTTTGGAGCAGCTGAGGACAAAAAAGGAGAGGAGAAGGCAAACTGCCAGTTCCCTGCTGAATCGGCCCCCCACCGGTCCCCCCCCTTGAACTCTCGCCTTGCGCCCGGGCGGCGCAAAACAGAGAGCTGCCCCGATTGAAAACCTCATGCATCCGGACAAGCAACTACAACCGGAAACTCTGCTTTATCAACAAAATTTTATGCTGCACAGCAACCTGCGTCATTCCGGCGAAATCACGCGTTCCGCGTGAGGAATCCA
>JAEZXS010000289.1 GCA_023442755.1 Pseudomonadota bacterium
CTTCGTCCTACAATTGGGGTCCTCCTTTTCCGGGATTGGGATGGAATGAAATGCCGCCACCCACAGGCGTGGTCCAGTAGACTGCTCCCCGCTTCCTTCTACATTGCTCACACCATATCTGTCGGTGCGAGCTTTCTCTGAAGCATGCTGTAGCTAACATTCCGAAATTCCGGGTTATAATTAGAATGCTTATAATGAGGAGGTTTACCGGCATGGATTCGGGAGAACTGAAAGTCATCCTGGAAAAACACAGCGAGTGGGTTCATGGGAAAGAAGGCGGAGCGAGGGCCGACCTTAGCGGGTCGGATTTGAGAGGGATGAATCTCATGAATGCAGATCTCGGCGGAGCGGATCTTTCGCATGCGCGGCTCCATGGAGCCAACCTGGCCGGGGCCGATCTCAAGAGGGCAAAAGTCAGGAATGCTGGAACAGCCAGAGCGAATCTTTCGGGCGCCGATCTCGAAAGGGCGGACCTGAAAGGGGCCAGTCTCACATACTCACAGCTTGTCGGAGCAAAGTGCACCGGCGCCGACCTCAGCGCGGTCGATGCCTCCTCGGCAATGTTCGTTCTGGCTGACGCCCGCAGCGCAAAATTCCGGGGCGCCAATCTGCATTCAGCCAGCTTCCAGAAGGCAAATCTCAGAAACGCCGATTTTACGGGTGCGGATCTGACCTCTGCGGATTTTTCGGGCGCCGACCTCCGGGGCGCGGATCTGACCGGCGCCAGGATAAGCAATGCGATCTTTTGCGGGACGCTGCTCGGAGAAGATGCTCCGAATGGTGCCCTATGCCCCCGCTGGATCGTCCAGATCGCGCCTGCAAAATGAACAGGCGTAACAGGGGGGAACGGCCGTCACGGCCGGCTTCCTCCGCCAGTTTAAATGCCCTCTTTCCTCAATGATAGGTACCCGTCACCTTGGGGCTCCAGGCTCTCTGGCTACTTTCTATGGCTTCCCGCCATACTGAAGGATCGATAACTTTGCCCTCCTCGGAAAGCTCTTTTGTCACGACTTCCGGTATAACTCTGCTCAACTCGACTATTATCGGAGTCAATTCGTTCAGGTTTTTCAGGGCAAGATCGGCAACGCCCTGCTCGCGCACCGCCAGTGCCGTTGTGTGCAGCATCGTGCAGCTTATGGCGATAAGGTTCAGAGTTGTATAGTAGTCCCTCAAGCTACGCGAGACCGGGTCCTCCGGCCTGAGTTTTCCATACATTCCCGCAATAGCGCCTGCTGCAGACGCCACGGCCTTCGTTGCATATGCTTCCGCCTGGCGGGCGATGGAGCCTTGTTGCTCACCTAGAGTTGAGAAAGCCCGATCCAGGGACTCCGTCTGCGTTCTCAGCGTGCCTTCCATTTTCTGGAGCAAGTGGTGGGCTTCCGGGTACCGTGTAAACTTTTCATCCCCTGTTTGTCGTTCAACTGCTTCGAGGCAATGTTTCTCGACCCCGAGCAAGTCACTTACGTAATCCCCTAAAATCTTCTTTGTATCCATAAAGACCTCCCTTCGTTGTTGCCTTTATCTCAGGTATTGCAGGAGCAAGTCTCAGGTTCGACTTGCGAAGAGATTTGCTAAGGTAGTGACTTGGTGCGCTTTCTGCCGTACTAAGAAATAAATTAGTTATTACATGTACTTATTTCAATAATGACCTGTTGGCGCTGCAAATGTCGGAGATGCATTGCCAATGAACAAAGGGATTCGGCCTGTACTATAGTTTGCAGGAAATCGGATTCTCCTTACCTTTTATGAAAAAGGGAGTCAGTCTCAGGCTGATATTTCAATGTTGTCCTGTGTCCTTCGATGCCTTCCCGCAAGGCTCACCTCGCCCCCTTCTCAAAATCCGGCATGCTCTGCAAACGACTTTGAATCCGGAGGGATGCAGTCTGTGAAATTCGATGAACTTGACCAAAAAATGCGCATTTTCGAGACGGCATCCGATCAAATGGTGCCGCCCGGCATCCATATGATTGCGAGGCTTGATGGCAGGGGATTCACCCGTCTGACGAAGGACGTGCATCATTTCGACGCTCCTTTCGATGTGCGCTTCCGGGACCTCATGATTGTCACGACCAGCCATCTCATGCAGTGTGGTTTCCGGATCATCTATGGCTATACTCAGAGTGATGAAATATCGCTTCTGTTCGATCGGGACGAGGATGCTTTCGGGCGTAAGCTCCTAAAATACATCTCCATTCTTGCAGGCGAGGCGAGTGCAAAATTCTCTCTGCAACTCGGCTCTCCTGCATCCTTTGACTGTAGAATCTCTCAACTTCCCGCGACGGAATACGTCTGCGACTATTTCCGTTGGCGGGCCGAGGACGCGCGACGGAATTCACTGAACGGGCACTGCTATTGGATGTTGAGAATCCGGGGATATTCGGTGGAGAATGCAGTTGCCCTCCTCCACAGGATGCCTGTATCGAAAAAGCATGAACTCCTTTTCAGCGAAGGTATTGACTACAATAGCCTCCCTGCCTGGCAAAAACATGGAGTGGGGCTCTTTCGGGAATCCTGCCAAAAGGAAGGGCGAAATCCGCTTACCAACCGGCCCGTGACAACTACACGCAGGATAATCAAGGTCGAATTGGAACTCCCCGAGAAGGACCGCTATGCAGATTTCATACTGAATCTCATCCGTGGGCAAGGCAATGAAGCTTGAGGCGAATAAACTCACCCCCACTTCAGCGTTAATACATCGTCACCTCTTGTCTGCACCCGGGTCCCGAATGAGAGGCATTCCCGGTTCAAAGCATTCGCCAGCCAAAGTGTGTCGGCCTTTGTTGCCCGGTTTACCCTGAAATTCCTGGTCCGCGTGGGAACCATTTCCAGGCGGGTGAGGTCCCCGGAGATCGGATCCACCTGTACAAAGTACATCAGTCCCAGATCCGCCCTGAATTCTTCCAAACCGCTGATCCCCTCGTAATCATCCAGGAAATCGCCGCAGCCATAAAGGATGAGCTTCTTGCCATAGACCTCGATCGCTTTCACATGGTGGGAAGAATGACCGTAGACAATGTCCACTTGAGCCCGGTCGATGAGATTGTGAGCGAATTCGGTCTGGTTGCGGGGAATTGAATAACCCCAGTTGCCTCCCCAGTGAATCGAGAATACCAGGATGTCCTCTTTTTGTTTAACCGACTTCACTTTCTGCTCGATATCGTAAATGGCCTCCCCTGAAAACTCTTCCAGCAGGTTTATACCCGCCCGGTTTTCGGATGCAGCCCACTCCCAGGGTATCCCGCTTGAAGGCGAACCGAACGAGAATACGACAACCCTCCCTTTTCCGCTGACCTCCAGGATCCCTGGTGCTCCGGCCTCTCTGGGGTTCAGACCGGCCCCGGCATATCTTATCTTCTCTTTTTTCAGGGTGCCGAGTGTTTCATGGAGACCGGTATAGCCCCAATCGAGAACGTGATTGTTGGCAAGAACGCAAAGATCGATCCCGGCGATTTTGAGAGAAGGGGAATTAGCAGGGTTCATCCTGTAGTGTACCGACTTGCCTGCCCAGCAGTCCCCGCCGGCGGTGATGCTGGTTTCGAGATTGATAATCCTCAAGTCGGGTGATGCTTTTTCCAGAACGTCGAGGGCGTCACCCCAGATATAGGAATAACTCACGGGCGTATGTATCCTCCCGTTTGCTGCTTCCGCAAGCCGGACGTAGTCCCGGGCGTCTTTGATCCAGGACTCGCAAAGCCTCGGGACTCCGGGCCGGGGAAGGACCTGATCGATTCCTCTTCCAGTCATCACGTCTCCGGAGAAGAAAAGGGTGATTGAACGGGCGACGTTTCCGGTCATGGCGGCTTTCCGTTCAGTGCCGGGATTCAGACGACTTCCCGGTAGCCCCCGGCGGATACAAGATGCTGTTGAAACCAGTTACGGGCGAGCCTGACCACTTTCTCGAGCGCCCCCGGTTCCTCGAACAAATGGCTTGCATCGGGCACGATCTCCAATTTCTTTTCTGCCCGTATGCGCGTGAGCGCATCCTTGTTGAACGTAATAACCGGGGTGTCTTTCCCGCCGACAATGAGAAGCGTGGGCGCCTTGACCCTGGCAAGAAAATTCATGGCCAAGTCCGGTCTGCCGCCCCGCGAGACAACGGCCGAGACAAAGTCCGGCCGCTCGGCAGCCGCAATCAGCGCCGCTGCGGCCCCGGTGCTCGACCCGAAATAGCCGATGCGAAGATCCCGCGTTTCGGACTGTCTCAGGAGCCAGTCTGTCGTACCCACGACCCTTTTTGCAAGAAGGCCGGTGTCAAAACGATACTGGGCCGTCCTCGCATCCGCCCTTTCTTCCTCAAGAGTGAGCAGGTCCAGGAGAAGGGTGGCGAGCCCCCCTTGAAGCAGGCCCTGGGCGACGAACTGGTTCCTCGGACTGAATCTGCCGCTTCCGCTGCCGTGTGCGAAAACTACTATTCCCTGTGCCTCTTCGGGAATGCTCAGCTGTCCTTCCAGTGTTGCCGAATCGGCCGCTATTCTGACTTCTTTCATATTGGTTTTTGATTTTCTCATAATGGCTCCCTCCGTCATGTCTCATGAACCACTTCAAACAGAGAGCTTCACGGCATCGTGACTGCTAAGGCCGCCTCACCGTCCGTCAGTTGTTCAAGCCGGTCCGGTTGGACGTCCAAGGATTTTCATGCGATGCGCTCGGAATAGTATCTATCTCAGCAGGGAGGAACCGTTGTGCGCGAGTTGCCGGATGGTCCGCCTGTTCTCCTGCCGGCCCGGTCGGCTGTCGATTCGCCAGCTCCGAGGTTGCTCTTTTCGCTGCTGCTCAAATCCGGCCTATCGGAGCCGGGGGGCGTACCGTGATCCACAAACTTATTGCTCTCGTTTGCCGCGCCCATGTCACTGCCGGAACTGCCGCCGCCCGGACTGCGTGGTTGCGTAAAGGACTCGACCTGGCATGTCTCACTATGGCCCGGCATTGCGGTCGCAGGTGTAACCAGAAATGCCGAAACCATCCCGATTGCAAAAATTTGCAGTGCTTTCTTCATGTCCATTTCCCTCCCTTTCTTCCTTTGGCTCAGGCTGCTTTTGCCAGCCTCCAGCGTGAAGCGTTCTTCCCGGCGAAATCGGAAAAGGAGATGGGGTTCCGGCCGATCAACTCCTGCATGTCTTTCGTCACAACCGATAACGAATCACTGCGAACCGCCCCATATAGTTCGGCCAGGCAGCGCGCGGCGTTTTCCGGAAATCCCCAGCCCCGGGCCGTCAAAATCATCTCTTCGTCCGATATATCGCGATAGGCAATCTTTCTTTTCGAGACATCTGAGATCATTTTCGCCACTTGCGAATAACTCAGGGCCTCCGGGCCGGTAAGGTTGTATTCCGTGCCGCAGCAAGCCTCCACGAACAGGGCTGCTACTGCTGCGGCAACATCCCTTATCGAAACAAAGCTCGTTCTGCCGTCGCCGGCTGCCAGGGCAATCTCGCCTCCTGCAATCATCGGCGCCAGGAATCCGGTCGAGAAATTCTCCATGAAGAAATTCGGACGTATAATCGTGTACCCGATATCGGAACCCGTCAGGTATCGCTCGATTACCCTGAGGGGCGACTGCTCGTTTGCATCGGCTCCGAGAACGGAACAAAACACGATGTAGACCACATCGGCCTTCCTTGCCGCGTCAATAAAAGGGATGAGCTTCGCAGGGGCATCCGGATCCAAAGGAGGTGCGACGAGAAAGACTCCCAATGACCGGTCGAGCACGCGATCATACGTTGCGTAATTTTCGTACTCGAATTCAACCGGTTCCACCAACTGCGTTGTGGCAATCCTCCCGGCGTTACGCGCTGCGGCACGAACACTGAGTTTTTTCTCCACGAGAGCTTCCACGACTACTTTTCCCAACTGGCCGGTTGCGCCCGTAACCAGAACCGTTTCCAACTTTTTGTACCTTTCCAGCGGTGCAGCTTAAAGCCGCAACTCCGCCCCTTGTTCATTCAATGGGCCTCTCCTCCCATTCCCCGTCCTTGCAGATAATGCAGACATGGTGGCCACAGAAATGTGTCTCCTCGGGATAAAGTCGGCTTTCAAAAATACAGCCGGTTTCTTCATATTCAGTTTCAAACTCCATAGATACCTCCAGGGGATTGTCCGAATTCCGCTCATTCAGACAAAGCGCCCACGATTCTTTTGAATTCCTCTTCAGAGAAGGCAACGAGTGTCTCTGTCTGAACATTCCCTTTGGATGCCTCGGCAAGACATGCCCTGGCTATGGATTCGTCGTCGGGTGCTTCCGCTATGAACATCGTATCGTAACGTCCCAGGAGCAGATAAAAATCCAGGACGCCGGCGCCGGCTTTTTTGAAAGTTTCCCTGGCAGCCTGGACGCGTTCAGGGCTTTGTCTGATGTTCCTGATCCCCTGCCCTGTAAACCTGAACAGTACGACATATTTTGGCATGTCGAGAACCTCCTCGCAGGATGGCTTGTCAGTGGAGGGCGGGTCTTGAAGTCATGTACTTGTTAATCAGAATGAAATGAAATCAAACTTTTTGGAGCCGGAGGGATAAGTTGCTGTGGAATCGCTATTAAACCGCCTTTTGACTTTCCCAGCCTTCTGGTGCAATCAGATCAAGAGGTCCAAACCAAAGCATGGAACACTGTTTCTCCTCAACATAATGCCCGAGCAAAATGGAATCGTGCACATCCGACCCCATACGCACTATTTCGAACGCCCCCTCATAATGACAGGCAGGACCAATTACCTTCACCAGCTCGGGAGCTTCCGCTTCGCCATCAAAGACCCAATAGAAACCCGACTGGGTCGGTGTATCCTTCGTCCATTCCATCTGAATCGACCATCCTTGAAATAGTTATATCTCAGATACTTAAGTTACGGATTTGCGGGTTGCGCGGGTAGGGGGGGAGAAGAATTTCCGATGAAATATTGCAGAATGACGGCGGGACAAAAAGCATTTGTTTAGAATCCATAAGATAAGCTCGGGCCAACCGTCGCCTGTCCGTAGTGCTTCGCGCTCTGCATTGAACTTTGCAATTCGGTCGTTCCCTGACTTGGCCGCAACCGCAGTCTTCTGGTTCGGGGTGTGGGAGGATTTTCGCTGTCCGATCGGAACTGGTGGCAGAAGTAGAAAAAACCGCATTCAAAGGCACTCCGGGTAAGAGTGCCTCATGCCGGTTTGGCGACTGGAGCAGTTGTTCTCTCCGGCCAACTAAAGAGCACTTTCTTTTGCATTACCCCGGCAGTCGGCGCCGTGATTCCGGGTCCGATGCAACTATCTGCGAGAGTGTCTGCGGCAGAGGGTAATTGGCACGATCGAATGCAGAACATTCCATTCAATTGAGGCCCCGGAGCCTAGGCAGCCTGCTGCTGCATTTCGGTTTCACTCAGAGTCCTTTCGAGAATGGAATAGCCCTCATTGATGGCGTTCTTGATATTCTCACACCCTTTTTGGTTGGTAGCCGCCATTTCCCTGAACACTCGCTTGCCTCCTTCCGGGAGCCATGCGGCCATCTCAAACAGGGCGGCGGTTTGCCCCCAGAGCATGATCATATTGTTCAGTACGTTATCGAACGTAATCTTTTGAAAATCGATTACCTGTTTTGTCAGCAATTGTTGTTGGTTCATCAGCTTTCTCCTTTGTAGCAAATGTTATAGGAGCAGTTGCTATTGAACAACGAGTATTTAATCTAGGGTCCCAGCTTTGTGCCTTCAAGTGGTGAACTGCTAATAGTATGCAGTGAAATCCATCTTGTTTTTCAACAGGAAGACCGGCTATGCAGACATGACAATTCAAAGTTGTGAGAATTTACAAGCCATTTTCAAGATGCATGTTGAAGGCTTCTTTTTAGGGCTGCGGCGAAATAAAGCGACCGCCGAAAGGGCAGTGAGTCGCGGGTGGATGATGCTGCATTCCCAATGATCGCTACCCGGTCGGCAGGTGGATTACGAATGTCGCTCCATCCCCGGGGGCGCTTTCTGCTCGAATCGTTCCACCGTGCCGTTCGACTATTTTTTTGCATATCGCCAGCCCCATACCGGATCCCTCAAACCTGCTCCTGCCGTGCAGACGCTGGAAGGGAGCAAAGATGCGTTCCGCACACTTTTGATCGAATCCGATGCCGTTATCCCGGATGCGGATCTCGCAGATCGCATCAGAACAGCCCGGACTCGACACTTCTATCGCCGGCGGCTCATCTCCATGGAACTTTAGGGCATTTCCGATAAGATTTTGAAATAACTGGTGCATTTTGACAGCGTCGGCATTGATTTCCGGCAGGTCTCCAATCGTTATTTTTGCATTGGTTTGGCTGATGGGTACTTCCAGATCGGACAAAACGTCCTGCACCACAGTTTTCAGGTTGAGCCGTCTCGGTGGCTCAACTTCTGTGGAGACGCGCGAATAGTTCAGCAAATCCTGGATGAAGGCTCTCATCCGGGACGCCGCGTTCTGCATGCGGCCGAGGTAATCCTTGCCTTGCTCTTCCGCTATGGAGTTGAATTCGGCAGCGAGCAGCCCTCCAAATGTTTCGATCTTCCTGAGTGGTTCCTGGAGATCGTGTGATGCAATATAGGCAAAATCCTGGAGGGCCGTGTTGCTTTGCTCCAGTTTTACAGCAATCGATTCCAGTTTCGAAAGGAGATCCCTCACCTGGTACTGTCGTTCCCGGGTCTTAATGGCTGAATGCACTACGACCATCAAAGTCGATGATCTTATCGGCCTTTCCAATACGTTGACATTCCTGCCGGGACCGAGAGCATCAACTATCATCCGCCTTCTGTCTCTTCCTGGAGCAGGGCGCGCCAATACGATAACCGGGAGGTCGGACCAATCCGGCTGTCCGCCGATAAATGCCTTCAACGCCGAGGCCGGTTCCGGCTTAAAGGCCTCTTCCGTCACCAGTAAAGCTGCCGCCCCTTTTTTCGCTTCCAGAATCAAATCGGAAATACTGTCGGCAATGCGGCAGGAGACCCCGTTCTCGCGAAGAAGAACGCAGGCGAGGGGAGCGTCTCGTCCCACGGGAGCCAGAACAAGAAGCCTTCGCTGATGGTCTGAGTACTCGGGCATGTCTATCCTCAAAATCAGGCTTCTTTACTTGCGATCAGTTCTTCGCGTGAGCCTGCAAACTTGGGGACGCCGGTAAGGACTCCTTCAAAATTCTCCAGGGGCCGCCCCACTTTTATGCCTTCCAGCGTGAGCCTTAGTTCCCTAATTGTTCTTTCGTGCCGGCTGTAACGTTTTTTGAAAACCGAAATTGCTCTTCTGATCTGGCCGTAGGCTTCGAAAAAGCGGATGAGAATCACCGTATCGGAGAGAAGGCTGATCGCTTGCGGTTCCGGAGCGGCAGTTCCGATCAGGCCATGCTCCGCTACGGTCATGATGGTCAAAACATTCCGGCTGGCGGCGAAAGCGAGCAGTTGGTGAATCTCGATGATCGTCGAGCTTTGTTCCGACACTGCACTGGTGTATCCGGTCAAGGTATCTATGACAAGCAACCTTACACCGTGTGTTTCGAATGCATCCCGCACGATCTGCGAAAACTCGCCCGGCGATATCTCCCCCACACTTACCCTTCGGATCGAAATCAGGCCGCTCGAGATGTAAGGATAAATATCCAGCCCCATTCCCTTGGCTCTCAGGCAATAGCTTCGGATGCTCTCGTCGAAGAGAAGGATAAGCGACTTCATACCCTTTGTCGCCGCCGCCCGGGCGTACAGTGAGGTGATGGTGGATTTCCCCACGCCTGAGGCGCCAAGAACCAATGCGGCCGACCCTTCCTCCAGACCGCCCCCCAGTAATGTATCCAGTTCGTCAAAGCCTGACTTTAACTGTTCAGGTTCTCTCCCTATCTCTTCTATCGGAGATTGCCGGATTCGGCTGCTGAATGCATGCAGGTTCGGAAAAATCTCGAGTCCCCCTGTTTTTATCCTGAAATCGTGCCGCCCGGTCATATACGGCATCCCGCGCATTTTGACCACCTCGAGCGTGCGCCGGACAGCACCGAAACTCGGCGCACTTTGTTGAAGCAGGACCAGACCGTCGGTTACATGTTCGAATTCATTGCTATTTCCGGGTGATTCACCAATTGTGAAAAGAGCTGTACAGTTGCGGGTCGTGAGAAGACGCTTCAGGGAGGCCACCTCCTTCCGGCACCTGAAAACCGTGTCTGAAATCATCTGCAGTTCGGAAACGGAGTCGAAGACCAGGCGTTCCGGCGAGACCCGTTCGATAACTTCGTTTATCGCATTTATAGTCTCTCCCAGTTCGACCTCACTCGTCGGGAAAATAGTCTGGTTACACGCGGTCGCTTCGGGAAGCTCCTCTATTGTGATGCCTTTCAAATCCCATCCGTGAGAATCTGCAATGCGTTGAATGTCGCGCTTCGCGTGTAGGAAAGTAATATACAGGCTCCTGTTGCCCCGCCTGACCCCCTCGTGCAGGAACTGGAGAGCGAGGGTAGTTTTTCCGGTTCCAGGCCCGCCTTGAAGAAGGATAAACTGCCCCTGCGGCAAGCCCCCGTTGAGGATGTAGTCCAGTCCGGGCATACCGGTGGAAGCTTTCGGAATATCCTGAGGCGTCATCGTTTTGTATCCTCTCTTTAAATTTGATAAATTATATCGCATAATTAGCTAAATTTAACGTCTTGCGGACCATGCTCGCCGCACTTAAAATTGCATTCCGCCGTCTTGCTGATTGGAGGTGCTTCATGGCATCGACACGCCGTGCGCGACACGGCTATCTTTCCGCCGTGGTGATTGTTCTGGCAGCTGCATTGCTGCGTCTGGCCATCGGTCAACTGGGAGCTTCTCACATTCCCTTCGTGACATTCTATCCCGCAGTCATGGCTGCGGGTATTTACGGGGGAATGCTCCCGGGACTGCTGGCAACAGTGCTTTCGGCCTGGCTTTCTACCTTCTGGATGGAGCCCGCAGGTATCCCATGGGCCTCGAATCCCGCGGACTGGGTGACCTTGGCCGTTTTTCTCTCAACCGGCATTCTGATCTCCTATTCGGCCGAGCTGATGTACCGCGCCCTGGAACGGGCAAAAGAGGCTGAAGCACGGGTGAAACTGGCGGCCGAGAGGGAGGAAGCGGCCGCTGCCATCCGGGAGAGTGAAGAGCGCTTCCGGACGCTTGCCGACAATATGTCACAGTTTGCCTGGATGGCCGACGAGAAGGGCTGGATATTCTGGTACAACAAGCGCTGGTACGATTACACCGGAACGATCCTGGAAGGGATGCAGGGCTGGGGCTGGAAGAAATTGATCGACCCGGACCACGTCGACCGGGTCGTCGGCAGGATTCAGAGATCGTGGGATACGGGGGAACCCTGGGAGGACACCTTTCCGCTGCGCGGCAAGGACGGCCGATATCGCTGGTTTCTTTCCAGGGCTTTGCCCATACGGGATGAAAACGGGAGGATCGTCCGCTGGTTCGGCACCAATACGGACATCACTGACCAGCTCCGGACGGAGAGCGAGTTGCGCGAGAGCAGAGAGAAATATCGCCGGCTCGTCAACCTGGTCCCGGCAGCCATCTTCACCTGTGATGCCGAGGGGGCGATAACCTTTTTCAATAAACGCGCAGTCGAGCTTTGGGGGCGCGAACCGATTTCAACTATCGACCGGTATTGCGGCTCCTGGCATATGTACCGGCCGAGCGGTTCCCCGCTTCCTCATGAAAAATGCCCCACGTGGGTTACGGTCAGGCAGGGAATACCTTTCAGGAACGAAGAAATTGTCATCGAGCGGCCTGACGGCTCCCGCGTGACGGCGTCGGCAAATATCGATCCGATAATGGATGATTCCGGTCAAAGGACAGGTGCGATCAATATCCTTGTAGATATCACCGAACGAAAGCGCATCGAAGAAAAACTCCGGAGAAGCGAGGAACAGCTGCGGCTGGCGACAATGGGCACGGGAGTGTGGTCCTGGCGGTCCGGGGACAATTATCCCGAAGTCAGCGAAGATTGGAGGACCCTGTTCGGAATAGGCGCGGAGGAGGTGGTAACGCTCGAGACGTGGCGGGAACTGATCCACCCCGACGATCGGGAACGTGCATTCAAGGCCTTCTTCGACGCATACGAAAGAAGGGGACAATACGAAGCCGAATACAGAATCGTCCGGCCGGACGGGACGGTTCGCTGGGTCGTCAACCGCGGCAGGGTCTGGCATGACGAAAACGGTGTCCCGGTCGGCATGGCCGGCTTGAATATCGATATAACCGGGTTGAAGCAAATCGAGGAGGCTCTTCGAAACAGCGAGGAAAAACTTCGCCTGGCCCTGGATGCCGCCCAGATGGGCACATGGGAGTGGAACATCGTTACCGGTGAGATAGCCTGGTCGGACCGCTGCAGGGAATTTTTCGCAATCGGACCCGACGAGAAACTCTCCTACGAAAGGTTCATGAGCGCCGTGCACCCGGAAGACCGAGACCGGGTCCATGCCCTGGTTCTCAAGGCCATCCAAGAGAAAACGGTCTATGAGGCGGAAATGCGCGCCATACTGCCCGACGGCTCGGTGCGCTGGTCCTTGGCGAAAGGCCGCACATCTTATGATTCGTCAGGCAATGCCGTTCATATGAGCGGGATCGGGATGGACATAACCGAACGCAAGCGCATGGAGGCGGATTTGCTTCGTTCCAAGCAGGAATGGGAACGGACCTTCGATAGCGTGCCCGACATGATCGCAATCATGGACCCTCATTACAGGATATTGAGAGCCAACCGGGCGATGACAGAGCGGCTGGGGCTCTCGTCGGAGGAGATAGTGGGCAGGCCCTGTCACCAACTCGTGCATGGCACCGCTTTGCCGCCCGACTTCTGTCCGCATACAAAGGCGCTGGCCAAAGGCAGGGAGCATGTCGTCGAAATCTATGAAAAACGCATAGGAGGCTACTTCCTGCTGAGCGTAACCCCTCTGTTGGATGAGGAGGGCAAAATCCTCGGCACTGTGCATGTCGCCCGCGACATCACCGAACGCAAGCGAATGGAGGAGGCGCTCGAAAAGCGCATAGTCGCCCTGACCCGCCCGCTGGATTCAACTGAAGAAATTGCCTTCGAAGACCTGTTCAACATGCGTGAGATCCAGGAATTGCAGGACCGGTTTGCGAAAGCATGCGGGGTCGCCTCCATCATTACTCGCACCGACGGCACCCCGATCACCACTCCCAGCAATTTCTGCCGGCTTTGCAGGGATATTATCCGCACCACGGAAAAGGGAAGTGAAAACTGCCATTGCTCCGACGCGGTGGTCGGCCGGCAGAATGCAGGCGGTCCGAATATCCAGCCATGCCTCAGCGGTGGATTGTGGGACGCGGGGGCAAGCATATCGGTCGGCGGCCGGCACATTGCCAACTGGCTTGTGGGCCAGGTCAGGAACGAAACGCAGAACGAGGCGAAAATGCGCCGGTATGCCCGGGAAATCGGCGCGGATGAGGATGAGCTTGTTTCGGCTTTTCGCGAAGTTCCGTCCATGCCCCTGGAGCAGTTCGAAAATGTTGCCCGTGCGCTGTTCACGCTGGCGGGGGAATTATCTTCCATGGCCTACCAGAATGTGCAGCAGGCCAGGTTCATTACCGAACGGGGGCTATTGGAAGAAGAGCTGCGAACGGCGCGGGACGAACTCGAAATCCGGATACGGGAGCGCACGGCGGAGCTGGAGAGGGCCAACGAGACATTGAGAGATCAGGCATCGCTCCTCGACCTGGCGCATGATGCCATCCTTGTGCGGAACATGCAAAGCGCCATCGTCTTCTGGAACAGGGGAGCGACCGAAACCTACGGATTCACTCGGGAGGAAGCCCTCGGCCGGTTCCCCCACGAACTTCTGCGGACGAAGTTCCCCGAGTCTCTGGAGAATATTATCAGGCAGGTCATGGAACATCAAAGGTGGGAGGGGGAGCTGAGACACACTACGGCGACCGGGAAAGAGATCGTGGTCGAGAGTCTGTGGGCTTTGAAAGCCGACGCGCAGGGCAAACCGTCGGGCCTTCTGGAGATCAACAGGGATATTACGGAAAGGAAAAGGGCGGAGGAAGCCCTGAGAGCCAATATGGAGCGGCTGGAACTGATAAATGCGGAACTCCAGGAATTCGCCTTCGTGGCTTCCCACGACCTCCAGGAACCCCTTCGGAAGATCCAGACTTTCGGCAGCATGCTCCAAACCAGGTGTGAAACGGCCCTGGACGACTCGGGGCAGGTATACCTGGACAGGGTGCTGAAATCCGCAACCCGGATGCGCCTTCTTCTGGACGATCTGCTGCAGTACTCGCGCGTTGCGGCCAGGCCGGAGCCTTTCAAACGGGTAAACCTCATGAAAACGGTGCGGGAAGCGGCGGATGTATTCGAAGAGCAGATAAAGCAGGAAGGCGCGAAACTCGAGATAGGGGACCTGCCGGTCATCGCGGCGGATGAAGGCCAGATGATCCGCCTTTTCCAAAACCTCATAGGAAATGCGCTGAAATTCAGAAGCGCCGCACAGCCCGTTATCCAGATATATGCGCATTGCAGCAGTCATGGGAGAGGATACTGCGATATCTGCGTGAAAGACAACGGGATCGGGTTCGAACAAAGATATGCCGACCTCATTTTCAAGCCTTTTCAGCGCCTGCATGGACGAATCTACGAAGGAACCGGTATGGGCCTTGCCATCTGCCGCAAAATCGCCGAACGGCACGGAGGCACCATCCGGGCCGATAGCGAACCGGGTGCTGGTGCTGCGTTTACAATAAGGCTTCCGCTCGAACAGGGTTTTGACGAGGGTACTCAATGAAGGCATGAACATGCCCGCCTCATTCGTGTTTGCCGGACTCTTGACGAAGTATCCGAGGGTTCCGTATCTTTAATTGAGGAGAGTAAAACCGATGGAGGAGAGACGCCAACGAACCCTCTTACTCATGGCCGACGACGATGCAGACGACTGTATGCTCATGAAGAACGCGATTCGTGAAATCTTCCGATCGGACAATTTCCATTGTCTCCCGGATGGCCAGGAGCTTATGGATTATTTGAACAGGCGCGGAGCTTACCAGGATCCCGCCGAATTCCCGTTGCCCGACCTTATCCTGCTCGATCTGAACATGCCGCGGAAGGATGGATTCAAAGCCTTGCAGGAAATCAAGGAAAACCCGGATTTGAGGTGCATACCGGTGGTGATCTACACTACCTCCAGGGCACAGGAGCAGATCGAGTTGTCTTACAGCCTCGGCGCCAACTCCTACATAGTCAAACCGATGACTTTCGAAGATTTGGTCAAATGCTTGAAATGCATGGCCGATTACTGGTTTACCGTGGTGCGGCTGCCCTTCCACGAAAGAGCATTGCCGTGCCGTTCCTGCGCGCCTGCTTCGGACTGTGAAGTGTAGCCGAAGCAAAAGACGTTATCACCGCAGAGACGCAGAGAACGCGGATTTCCAAGTAAAATTATTTGGCATGGCTACGGGATGATGGCAAGGGCTTATTATTTATCGCCCGCTTTTACTCTGCGTGCTCTGCGCCTCTGCGGTGATATGCTTGTAGCCTTTGCCTTTGCTTTTACGCGGCGAGAGGCAGCACTACCCTGAACGTCAGTCCTGCGTCGGTGTTGTCCAGCACCTCCACGTGGCCCTGATGGGCTTCGACGATCTTTTTGACTATCGACAGCCCCAGTCCCGTACCCGTTTTCTTGGTGGTAAAGAAAGGAGAAAATATTTCGGGCCTTTTGTCAAATGGAATGCCGCACCCACAATCCACGACATCGAATATCACCCCCTGGTCCTTGATTCGAAGCAGAACCGTCACGGTCTGTCCCTGGGGGGATGCCTGGATGGCGTTCATCACCAGGTTCAAAAGCACCTGTTTCATGCGCATCGCATCGATGGGGACGAGTCCCTTCCCGGCCGGCAGCCGGGCTATCAATACAACTCCCTTTTCCTTGGCAACGCCTGTAAGCAGGGCGAGGGTTTCCCTCACGATTCCGCAGACGTCCTGCGGAGACTTATGCAGTTCGAGCGGCTTGGAAAAGTCGAGCATATCCTTCACCATGTTTTCCAGCCGTTCGGTTTCACCCAGGACGATCCCCAGGTTGGCGAAATCGCGCGAGGCCGGGTCAATGTGGCGTTGCACCATTTTCGTAAAGCCTCCGATCGAGATGAGCGGGGTCTTTATGTCATGGGCCACACTTGCGAGGGCCCTTCCCATCGCGGCCAGGTTTTCCGATTCGCGCAGCGCCCTCCGCGCCCTTTCCCGTTCGATCAGCCGCCACATTCCATCCATGAGAAGGCTGATCTGCCTTACGTCCGCCTCGTCATAATCCGTTTCCTTGTTGGCGACCATGGCGACTGCGACGACTTTTCCGCCTGCGACCACCGGGACGATCAGCAGCCTGTTAAGTTGGATATGGCCGGGGGGACAGCCTTCCATAAAGGTCGAGACGCCTTTGTAGTCATTAACGAGGAGGGGCTGGCGCCGCTTCACCGCATCCGCCCACAGGCCGGCTTCCTCTGCCGGAAAACGGGTGTGGGCAAAATAAGCAGAACATTCGCGCACCACCTCTTTGGACCACGCCTGAAGCGTGAACTCCGTTTCATTTTCGTTCAGCAGGCCGAGTGAACCGAACTCGCTCTCGGTGATCCCGACTTGCCGGCTGAGGACGAAATCTGCAATCTCCTTCTCCGATGCCGTGCTTATCTGGCTGAGTTCCCAGAGGGCCTCGAGGCGCTGTTCGTTTTTTTTCAATGCGACATTTGCCCGGGCAAGCTCGGCCGTACGCTCCCAAACACGCAGTTCCAGCTCGTTTTTCGCTGCCCTAAGCGCTTCCTCCATGCGCTTTCTTTCCGTTACATCCCTGGCCGTGCCGATGAACCCGGTTACTTTCCCCTTCCTCATCCTGGCCACGGTCTTGAACTCCAGTACGATGTAATCCCCGGATTTGGTGAGGGTGCGCGCTTCCGCGGACGGGAGTCTCTCTCCGTTCTCCATCCTTTTTATGCGATCCAGCATCCTGGGAAGATCGTCGGGATGGATGATCTGGTGAAATTCCCTGTCGACCCAATCTTTTTCCGACCATCCCGTTACCTGCTCGAAGGCGGGATTCACGCCTTCGATTACCCGGTCGGCAGAGATGCTGTAGATAATGTCCAATGCGCTGTCGATCAGCATCCGGTATCGTTCTTCGCTGTCGATCAGAGCCCTGTTCGCTTCGGCCAGGTCCGCAGTCCTTTCCCGGACGCGAATTTCAAGTTCGTCCCGGGCCTTCCTGAGGGCCCTTTCCGTCTGCCGGCGAACGATCGAATACCGGATGGAGCGTTCGAGAAGGTCCTGGTTGATCAATCCTTTCACCAGGTAATCGGCCGCCCCCGATTCCATGGCCTTCAGATCGAGATCGTAATCGCCCTGGCCGGTAAGCAGGATGATCGGAACATCGCAGCCTTTCGACATCGCTTCCCGGAGCAGTTCGAGCCCGTTGCGCTCCCCCAGCCTATAATCAAGGAGGCATGCATCGAAGGGTTTCCCGCAAACGGCGGTAATTCCTTCCTCGTAAGTGCTTGCCCATTCGAGCCGGTAGGATGTCGAACGGATTTTGGACAACAGGGTTTTTACAACGAAGTAATCGTCCTCATCGTCCTCAATCATCAATATGTCGAAACTGTTCTCGTCCATGCATCCCTCGCACCCGTGCGTCCTTTTCGGACAAGAATACGAAGTGCCCATAAGACTTAAATCTAATAATGGCAACAACTTATGTCAGCACGGCGGCGTTTGGGGCCGGGCGGGCGGCGCTCGTTGAAACGAAAACGGCTTCTGCTTACTTTGGATACAGATACTGACCTTCAAGGAGAAATTCATGAACAGTTTTTTCTCTTTTTTCGTTATCTTGGCAGCTTTGGCTATGGCGGTCTCGGCAGGCGCCCAGGCCACTATTCCTCCGGACACCCAGGTGAAGAGCGCAGACTGTCCGACCCAGAAGATCAGCACCCATGATTTCGAAGCCTACCTGAGGCCGGTGCGCAGCGATTCGGGAAACGGGTGGATTGCCTTCAGGCTGATTGTGCGGAACAAGACCATGAAGCCGCTTACGATCGACTGGGACGACACTTATTATCTGCAGGGCACCCAGCCGAACGGCAAATTCAAGTTCCAGGGTGAAGGACTCGGTGGAGAAGGCCGGGGCGAGGAGACCATCCAGCCCGGTATGATCGTTTCACGCGTGTTGTGGCCGGAGGCGAATCTGCATTCCGGAGGGCCGGGAGCGGGATTGCTCGCCTCGCCGATGCAGTCGGGCGAGCAGGGGGTCCGGCTTGTGCTGAAAACGGACGGCGTGGAGTTTCGCGAAAATCTGGCGCTCAATGTCGACAACCAGATGCTGGCTTGCGGGATCAGGTCGTAGCAGGAATATCCGGGTGACTCTGCCCCATGCAGTAACAGGCAAAAGGCATTGAACCGCAGAGGTCGCGGGGAGTCCGGCCGATTCTTTTGAGGGCCTTTCATTCCTGTATTTTTTGCGTCTCTGCGGTGATATGCTTTCATCCCGTCCAGCCAGGTTCCGGCATATCCACTTTTTTCCATCCCATTGATTTTTCCCATCGGATTTGTCCTTGACACATCTTGATCTTTGTGTAGATTGGGAAGCGTTATGCCTACTCAGATACAACGTATTCAAAATAATGTCTCTCCTGTTCGCCTGCCGGGTGAGTGCGCTCCGGGGCCGGGAGAAAAAGAAACCATTGCCAACCCATTCGAAGCGAGAGTTCATGAAAGACGATCTGATCACCTTGACGGTCAATGGTAGGGATGTCCGGGGGCTGCAAGTCACCGGGCGCAAGGGGCAAACCGTCCTCGACGTCTTGAAGGAGAACGGTATTTATGTCCCTACCCTGTGTTATCACCCCAAGATGCCTCCTTATGGAGGATGCCGGCTCTGCATCGTGGAAATCGAGAAGATGCGCGGTCTTCCGCCGTCCTGTACGACGCCCGCAATGGACGGGATGGTTGTAAGCACCCATACGGAAAACGTTGTGCGGGTGCGGAAAACGGTGCTGGAACTGCTCCTGGCTTACGGCGACCACAACTGCCTGCTGTGCGAACAGAACGGCAACTGTGAGCTACAAAACCTGGTGTACGAACATGGGATCGATGCTGTCCGGTTCAAGGCCGATTTTGTGCCGAAGCCCAAGGACACCAGCAACCCCATGATCGTTCGGGACCACAACAAGTGCGTGTTGTGCGGCCGTTGCGTGCGGGCCTGCCTCCAGGTGCAGGTAAACGGCGCGATCGACATAGCCGCGCGCGGTTCCGATTCGTACATCACCACCTTCAACAACTCCACGCTCAAAGAATCGAATTGTGTCAGCTGCGGCCAGTGCGTCCAGTCGTGCCCGGTGGGAGCGCTGACGGAGAAAAAGGCAAAGGGGAAGGGACGCCAGTGGGAACTGGAGACGGTCCGCACCACCTGCCCGTACTGCGGAGTGGGCTGCCAGCAATTGCTTCACGTCAACGACGGCAAGATCGTGAAGGTGACGGGTGTCGAAGGGGCTTTGCCCAACGACGGCCGGCTGTGCGTGAAAGGGCGGTTCGGCTACGACTTCATCTACGCGGAAGAGCGGCTGAAAACGCCTTTTATCAAGGAGAACGGCGGCTTCCGTGAGGCTTCCTGGGATGAGGCCCTCAATCTGGTTGCCTCGAAGTTCCAGGAGATCATAAAAAGGGACGGCCCCGACGCAATCGGCGGCGTAAGTTCCTCGCGCAGTATCAATGAGGATTCATACCAGATGCAGAAGCTTTTCCGCTCGGTCATCGGTACGAACAACATTGACAACTGCGCACGTACCTGACACGCTCCCACCGTCGCCGGTCTGGCGAAATCTTTCGGTTCCGGAGCAATGACCAACTCTTTCGGCGATTTTGCAAAAGCAAAGCTCATACTGGCCATAGGCACCAACATGACGGAAGCGCACCCCGTGGCTGCGACCATGGTGAAGAATGCGGTCAAGAACGGGGCCGATCTCATCGTGGTGGATCCGCGCCGCACAGGGCTTGCCGACCATGCCACCCTGCACCTGCCCATCAAGGTCGGCAGCGACATCGCCTTCCTCAATGGCCTGATGAATGTGCTGATCACCGAGAATCTCTACGATAAGGACTATGTCGCTTCCTGCTGCGTCGGCTTCGAGGAACTCAAGGCCAAGGTGCTGGAATATCCGCCGGAAAGGGCGGCGCAGATCTGCGGGATAGACGCGGAGACCCTGAAGAGCCTCGCGCGGAAGCTGGCCGCGGTGCGGCCCGGAATGCTCGCCTACACCCTCGGGATCACCGAACATACCTGCGGCATGAACAACGTTCTTTCGTGCGCCAACCTGCAGATGCTTCTGGGCAACGTCGGGTTCGACTGCGGAGGCGTCAATCCTCTGCGCGGGCAGAACAACGTCCAGGGTGCGTGCGACATGGGCGCTCTGCCCAACGTCTTCCCCGGCTATCAGCAGGTAGCGGACGAGAAGGCGCGTGCCAAGTTCGAGAAGGCCTGGGGAGTGAGCAACCTGCCGGCCAAGCCCGGTTTGATGATGCCTCAGATGATGGACGGCCTGCCGACCGGAAGGATAAAGGCTTTCTACATCTTTGGTGAAAACCTGGCCAACACGGAACCCGATATCAGGCACGTGGAGCATTGCCTGGAATCGGCGGAATTCCTGGTATGCCAGGATATGTTCATGACGGAAACGACGAAGTTTGCCGACGTCATCCTGCCGGCGGCCGGCTGGAGCGAAAACGAGGGGACCTTCAGCAACAGCGAACGGCGCGTGAACAGGGTCCGCACCGCCAGCAAGGCCCCGGGCATGGCCATGCCGAACTGGTGGATTTTCAAGGAAATCGCAAAGCGCATGGGCCACGAGTGGCAATCGTCCAGCGCGCAGGAACTGTGGGACAACGAAATTTCCGTCCTGGCGCCCGCACTGGCAGGGATCAAGTATTCCCGGCTGGAAGGCGACGGGCTGCAGTGGCCGTGTCCCAATGAAGACCATCCGGGAACGCCGACTCTGCACAGGGACGGAAAGTTCACCTGCGGCCTCGGGCAGCTCATCCCGGTGGAATGGACGCCTCCGGCCGAGGTCCCGGACACGGAATACCCGTTCGTACTCAGCACCGGACGCCGTCTGTTCCATTACCATACGAGAACGCAGACCGGCAGGTGCGAAGGCCTGAACGACCTTCTAGGAGAAGAAACCGTCGATATGTCTCCCGAGGACGGAGCGGCTCTTGGCATCGAACACGGCGAAACGGTCCGTGTGGCCTCCCGGCGCGGTGAGGTGCTGGTAAAGGCCAAGCTGACGGAGCAGGTGCCCAGGGGCATGGTCTGGATGGCTTTCCACTTCCGCGAGGGCTGTGCGAACTGGCTGACCAACCAGGCTTTCGACCCCGTCACCCAGACGGCCGAATACAAAGCCTGCGCGGTGAAGATAGAAAAGCTCAGCGCCGCTGCATAAACCTGCGCTGCTCATAATGGGCATATAAAACAGGGCGTCCGGTTTCTACCGGGCGCCCTGTTCGCTTCCCGGGGAACCCATCCAAGTCGGAGGGAGAGTTGGTTATCGGGAAGCGGCTAGTGCCTGTCCTGCGTAAGCAGAAGCGGGCGCATCATGTCGTTGTCTTCGTGCTCCAGCATGTGGCAGTGCCATACGGCCAGACCCGGGTAGGGACCGAACTGCACCTTGATCCGGGTGCGTTCCCCGGCTTTCACCTTCACCGTATCTTTCAGCCCCCTTTCTTCCTCGGGCGGCGGGTAGGCGTCTCCCGTCCAGGTCACGACGGGGTCTTCGAGCGGCCCGTCCTTGCCGTTATGGTCGATAAACGCCTGGACGTCGAACGGACGGTGGTCGAGAATCAGAAAACGGCTCTCGTGCGTATGCATGGGATGCATGTCGTCGGTCAGGTTATAGAAATTCCATATTTCCGTGCTACCGACCACGGGTGTCTCCGTCGGTGCGGCGTTGAAGCGCAGGTTGTTGAGCAGGTGCATGTCCGAATCATCGCCCATGTGTGTCAGGGTGAGATGCCTCGTCTTCTCCTCTTCCCCGAGATTCGGGAGCGGGGTGAGGAGCTGCAGGAAGTTGTTGCTCGCGACTTTATCGTCGGAAACGATGAATTTCATGACCTTGGTCACCATCGCAGGCGCAAAGGCGCTGTCCGTAAGAACGTTTTCCATCAGGATTTCCGTATCCGGATCGAAGCTGCTGAAATCGACCAGGATATTGGCGCGTTCCGCGGAACCCAGGATGACTTCGGTGACCGTTACAGGGCTCGGGAGAAATCCCTCGTCGTTTCCTATGACCCTGAATGGGATGGGGGTGTCGCTGTTTGCTTCCCTGAGGGCCAGGCCGACCGAGGAATGATTCGAGCCGTTCAGAATGCGGAACATGTAGGTCGTCCGGTCCACTTCCCTGTAAGGCCAGATCTTGCCGTTGACGGCTATGAAATCTCCCATGAATTCGTCGGAGTAGTTCGACATGGTCGATTGATCGGGGGGGAAGTACCACATGGTTCCGTCGGCGTTGAAGGACCGGTCCTGGATGATGAGCGGGATATCGGTATAGCCGTAGGCGTCCCTGGCCCACCCGATTGCGGGGTCCAGCAGGAGGTAGAAACCGGCCAGGCCGGAGTAGACCGTGTAGCGCGTCGTCATGAGCGAGTGATCGTGGTACCAGTAGGTGGCCGGCGCATTGATGTTGGGGTACTTGTACAGGAAATACTCCCCGGGGGGGAACATACTGTGCGGTCCCCCGTCGAATTCGGGCGGGTCCAGGACCCCGTGGTTATGGATCGTTATGAAGGGAACGACTTGTCCTTTGATGGTTACGACGTCGCCCCCGACCACATCCGGCGTCACGCAGACCACGAATTCCTCCAGGCTGTTTCGAACGAGCAGTTCGGAGGGGACGTTCTTATAGGCGATGAGGGTAGGGCCGGGATGATGGCCGTTGAATCCCCATGTGGGCGTGGCAGGCAGGTCCCGGTGGAACCGGTGCATGATGTTCTGCGCCCTGAGAGCGTAATTGGGGGATTCAATGAGGGGGGGTACCGGGAGTTCGTCCACATAAGGGGTGAGGTCGAGTGAGGCCGGGCTGGAAGGCATCGGGCATTGCGCCTGTGCCTTTGCATCCGGCATCTTCAAGCCGCCGATTGCCACAATTCCAGCGCCGGCTGCCAGGCCGCATTTCAGAAGCTGTCTCCTTGTGAGTGCTGTTTTCTTCTTATCGTTTCCCCTGTTCGATTCCATTTTTTCTCCTCTTCTCGTCGATTTGCCGGAAGAATTGGTAACTCCTCGCACACGCCGCGCGCGCGTAATTGCGGCGCCAAGAGGTGGAAGGACATCTCGTGACGGATGGGCTTTTAGATGAGTTCCGAAATTTTCGGAATAGGTTCTTGCGCCCAAATTTCAGGTAGATGGACTGTAAAAAAGTGTGCGCGGCGGATCAGCGAAACCCTTGCGGCCCGCTCCGGTCATGCCGGTCTCCATTGTTCCATGGACGGGAAAAGTCAGACCCACCACATCCCCCACGGCGGACTCCCGCCCTGATTTGCATCCGCAAATCCCGTTCCCACGATAGTGTATTCGGGTACAAACGATGTCCCCTTCCGATCCCCCGGACCATGTTGCAGTGTTGCAATAAAATGCAATATTTTGAAAAGCGCCTGCATCATGTTTTCGAAGCAAAAAAGGCCGTGAAGGCTGTTTCTACCGGTGCTCTACCCTGCAGTTGCGAAATGTTGCAGCAATATGGCCTCGTCGGGCAACAGGCTGCCTCTCGGGGAAATTCATAACATCGCGAATAAACAGTCAAATATCTTCAGACTTATTGTGGCACGCTTTGTGCCTCTGCAAAATCGGAGGCGATCCGAAACAGTCGCGGGGAGATGTGAGAGACCGATGAATAATGTGAATTTGTGCGCGAACGGGTTTTTGATTCACGAAGAAAGGCAGGTGGAGAGCGAGCCCCTGGTGTTTCTTTCCTGCAGGATCGAACTGCGGGAAGACTATACCCTGAGAAGCTATTTCCGCATGCTCGACCGGCACCCGGTGCTGTCGCGTCTGAATTTCTTCTTCTCCGACCTGATGAGCAGGTATGCGGCGAGCCCGGCTGAGGGCTGCGCGGATGCGGGGTTCGACTGTCTCGAGTTCGGCAAGATCGTCGAAATGACGGGGTTTCCGCAGGAGCCCTCCATCCAGATATATCCGTCCCTGAAAGGGATAACGGGAGAAGACGTCTTCGAGTTGAGGCGGTTCGGGCTGGAAAACATCCTGGATCTGCCGCTGAGGCTCGGTGGGCTTCGACATATTGTGTTCGGCGACAAAATGGACGTTTTTCGATGCGACACGGCTTTTAACCTGTTTGAATTCGTCGAGGGGATTGCCTGGGAACTCAGCTTTCAAACCGGTCCCTCAGAATGCAGACTAAGGAGATGAGATGTTTGAGAGGATCTTATTCGCGACCACTGCATCACCCTCTTGCGATGATGCCGCCAACGTAGCGTTCGACCTGGCAAAAAAATACCACTCCGAGTTCTTCATCCTCCACGTGCTGGGATTGCCCACGCGGGGCTTCAGCCATTTTGTCACCAATCTGAAAACGGGCGAGAAGATGGAGGTCGGCGCCGAGTATATCGACGGCGCCAGGGAGGAAATCCGGAGCATCTATTCCTGTCAGATTGCGTCGGCCGAAAAGGAATGTGTGATCGAGACGGCCGTCGGGACCCCCCACACGGAAATTCTCAGGGCGGCGCGCAAATTCAATGTCGATCTCATAGTCATGGGCGCCCACACGCGCCAGGATGAGCCGGGGGCGGCGAGGTTCAGGAGCATCGTCGGCAACACGATGCAAAATGTTGCAAGAAGCGCCCGATGTCCCATACTTATCATCAGCAGGCCCTGTACCACCTGCTTCTGGTATTTTTCCAACATCGTCGTCGGCATCGATTTTTCCAAGGCTTCCATGTCGGCTTTCCTGTTTGCCGCCAAGGTTGCGCGCGAAGTCGGCTGCAAAATCCACCTCTTCCATGCGCTCGATCTCAGCGCCGCCTATGCCGGCAGGGCCCCGGACCAGGCGGAGATCGAGACCCGGATTGCCGAGGCCAGGCAGAAGATCCAGGATGCCTATGTCTCGAAACTGGAAGGAAACGAGGTCTACGACATCGAAGTGTGGGAAGGCATCCCTTATGTCGAGATATTGAAGTTTGCCCGGGAGCGGAGTGCGGATCTCATCATCATGGCGCACCACGCGAAAGAAATCGATCCGGAGCAGGCGGTTCTGGGGAGCACCGTGGAACAGGTTGTTTTGCGGTCTACCTGCCCGGTTGCAAGTGTAAACCACCCGGATAAAGTGACCGGATAGCTGCTGCTCAAGGTGAGATTTCATGGACACTACGGAACAGGGGGCGGACAGAAAGAAAGTCGTACTCATAGTGGACGATGAATTGGATATGAGGACTTTTCTGTCCACCCTGGTTAAAATAAGCGGGTACGAACCCGTGGTGGCGAAAAACGGTAAAATAGGAATGCGTAAAGCAGTGGAACTCAAACCCGACCTTCTTATATTGGATGTCATGATGCCCGGGGAAGGCGGCGTATTGATGTATTACAACATGAAGGTCAATGAGTATCTGAAGGATACACCTGTTATCATGCTTTCGGCTGTTGCTAAGAGGGCATTTTACCATTACCTGAGCATGTTGGCCATCCGATTGGGCGAGTCGATTCCATCTCCTGAAGCTTATATTGAAAAACCTCCTGATGCAGAAAAACTCATAATGCTTCTCAAAAGCATCCTCGACAGGCGTACAGTAGAAATGATTTAGACATTTAAGGTACTTATGTAGTAGCGCCAAGTCCGGCGTAGATCGCGGATTTACGCTAGGAGTGCGCGCTGATGTCATGCAGTGAATTTAGAGTGACCCCTTCGGATTGCTTCGAGTGGTGGGGCCATTCTCCAGCACGTTAAGGAGAGTGATTGATGAGTTTATCGGAAAAATGGGATTGGGAATGCGGCAAAAGGGTCATTTCCGATCTCGATTCGGTAAAGGGCGACTACGACTGGATAGAGGAACCGTACGCCAGCCCCGACGGGGAGCGCGTGGCGGCGGTGGTCAGAACCGATGGCGAACCTTTCGGGGTGAGCGTCAACGGGGAAGTCTGGGAAAACACCTTCGACAGGGCCTGGTACCTGCGGTTTTCGCCGGATGGACGGCTTACCGCGCTGGTTTCGGATTCCGGCGAGTGGACTCTGGCGGTTGACGGCGAACCTTGGGAAAACCGCTTCGAGTTTGCATGGAACACGCAGTTCAGCAGGGACGGCAAGAACATCTACATTGCCGCAGTACATAGCGAAAAAAGATATCTCGTGGTCGGTAACGATGTCCCCTGGGAAGAGGGGTTTTTTCATATCGGCGACATGGTGGTGAGCCCCGACGGCCTGCAGGTGGGATTGTCGGCGCAGACCGTCGCCACCCAGGAAAGGGCGATAGCGAGATTCCAGGAAGGCGCCTTCTCGGTCGCCATCAACGGCGTACCCTGGGAGAGCACATTCCTGAATGTCTGGGAGCCGGCGTTCAGCAGCGACGGCAGCCACGCGGCCGCCTGCGTGAGAACGACCCTGTACGATTACACGATCGTCGTGGACGGCACACCCTGGAAGAAGTTGTTCGGAGCGGCCTGGGCGCCCCGGTTCAGTCCTGCAGACCGGTCGGTCACCGCCCCGGTGAGGGCCGGCGGGCAATGGTTCCTGGCCCGGGACGGAGAAATATTCTGGGAACGCGGGTTTACCCAGCTTTGGAATCACCTCTATAGCCCGGACGGAGGGCGGATAGCCGCAATCGTCGCTCCCAAATTCGGCAGGTGGACGGTCGCGGTCGACGGAAAGCCCTGGACGAACACCTTCAGCGATCTTGCAACAGATATCCAGTTCAGCCAGGACGGCAGGAAGATCGCCTGCATCTTCAGGGATGAGGGCAGCTGGGGCATATGTCTGGACGACAAGCCCTGGGCCGGCCGATACGACATGGTCTGGAAACCCGTCTTCAGTCCCGACGGCAAGCACGCGGCTGCCAAGGTGGAAAAGGACGGCCTCTACACCATCGCCGTCGATGGAGTCCCCATGGATGAGTGGTACGATCAGGTCTGGGAACCCACCTTCAGTCCGGACGGCTCGAAGATCCTGGTAAGAGGGATTGGAACGGGCGAGGACACGGGCCAATACTGCCGAACCGTTGTGACGACCGAAAGGAAATAGAATGCTCTCCATATATAACTTTGTAAGCGGCCCCCTGGTCTGGGTTGCGTTCATCGTGTTCGTGGGAGGCTGCCTGTGGCGGCTCATCTCGATGGCGATGCTGGCCCGGGAAAAAGATGTTTTCGTTTACGAATACGCAAGCTTTCATCACGCGCTTCGCTCGATCGTCCACTGGCTCGTGCCGTTCGGCACTGTCAACATGAGGCGTAATCCGGCGATGACCGTCGCGACTTTCGCATTTCATATCTGCCTTATCGTTTCACCGCTTTTCCTCTTCGCCCATATCACGCTGTTCAGGGAAGCATGGGGCGTGAGCTGGGGATACCTGTCGGACGGCGTTGCCGACGTCATGACCCTGGTCGTCATCGCAGCCTGCCTCTTTTTCTTCGTCAGAAGGCTCGTCTTGCCCGAGACGAGATACCTGACATCCGCATTCGATTTCGTACTGCTTGCGCTTGTCGCGGCTCCCTTTGTCACGGGATTCTGGACCTACCATCAGCTGGCCGGTTTCCGGGTCATGGGGATTTTGCATATTCTTTCGGGAGAAATCATGCTGGCGGCAATTCCGTTTACCCGGTTGAGCCACATGATCTTCTTCCTGTTCACCAGAGGATACATGGGGTCCGAGTTTGGAGCCGTCCGCCACGCGCGGGACTGGTAGACCCTCAGGTAATAGAAGGAGAAAGTGAGATATGAGCGAACCTGAAAAGGCTGGAACCATTACAGACGATGGAAAGGTCATCAGGGACCCCGGTATAGACAGAGGCATCGAAAACCTGAAGCCCGAGAAGACGGAACGGATCATAAAAGCGTTCCTGAAAGCCGAGGGCGGCGCACGGTTCAAGACCTACCTCGATACCTGCGTGCACTGCGGGCTTTGCTCCGAGGCGTGCCACTGGTTTTTGTCCAAGGACAGGAAGCCTGAATTCTCGCCTGCCGGCAAGGTAAAGCAGACGATCTGGGAGATAGTGAAGAAGGAAGGCAAAGTCGGTCCGGAGACGGTCCGGAGAATGGCCGAAATAGCGTACACGGAGTGCAATCTGTGTAAGCGCTGCGCCATGTACTGCCCGTTCGGCATAGATATCGCCTACCTCATTTCCATGGTGCGCCGCATCTGCCACAAACTGGGCGTCACGCCTCAGAACATTCAGGATACCGCGCACAGCCAGTCCGCCCGGTACAACCAGATGTGGGTCAAGGAAGACGAGTGGATCGACAGCCTGCACTGGCAGGAGGACGAATCCCGGGAGGAAATTCCGGGGCTGCGCATCCCGATCGAAAAGGAAGGGGCGGACATATTCTATTCCGTGATCGGGCCGGAGCCGAAATTCCGGGCGCAGTTGATCTACCAGGCCGCGGTGATCCTCCATGCATCGGGCGTGAGTTGGACCATGCCGGCGACTCCCGGCTGGGACAACAGCGACCTGTGTATGTTCACCGGAGACAGCGAAATGATGGGCCGCCTCAAGAAGGTCCATTTCGAAACGGCAATGCGGCTCAAGGTCAAACGCATCGTAATGGGGGAATGCGGCCATGCATTCCGTTCCGTCTACGATACCGGAAACCGCTGGCTCGGGTGGAAGATGCCGCCGATTCCCGTAACGCATGCGGTGGCGTTTTATCACGAACTGCTCGAGCAGGGGAGAATCAAGATAGCGTCCAAATACAAGAAGCCGGTCACTTTCCAGGACCCGTGCAACATCTCCAGGGGGCAGGGGCTTCATGAAAAGGCACGGGAAGTGGTTCGCGCACTGTGCGACAACTTCATAGAAATGGAACCGAACAGGGAACACAACTACTGCTGCTGCGCCGGAGGAGGCGTGATCAACTGCGGCCCGCCGTACAAGTCCAAACGGGTTGCGGGTGATCGCGTCAAGGCCGAACAGTTGAAGACGGTCGAGGCAAAGGGAGCCCAGGTCGTAATCGCGCCTTGCCATAATTGCCACGGCGGCCTCGAGGACATCCATCATCATTATGGAATCAATATGGAGATCAAGTTCCTGAGCGACATTATCTATGAAGTCATGGAGAAGCCCGGTCAGGAATAGCAGGAGAGTATCAATGGGAAAAAGATCTCGAATAAGCTATATTGTTGTCTTGGCGGTCGTAGCAGTTTTTGTTGCACTTGCCGGTTATGCGCAGGAAGATATAAAGACGGTGGATGACCCGGCTTTCAAGACGCGCATGCGGCCGCCTGTGTCCTTTTTGCATGACCGGCACAATGAAAAGGCCGGGATCGACGACTGCCAGACCTGCCACCATGTCTATAAAGGCGGAAAGAAGGTGGACGGTTCATCGGAGGATAAGCAGTGCTCCGAATGCCACATGAAAGAAGGGGATCCCATGCCCCTCATAGAGGCGTTTCATAAGCAGTGCAAGGGATGTCATGCCGAGCGGAAGGTTGGGCCGGTAATGTGTGCGGAATGCCACCTGCAGCAGTAAATCCCAGCTAGCAAAGGATTTCATATGGCAAAGAAAATCATGGTCGTCGATGACGATCCCGTAATTGTCAAATACATCGTGGCGCTCCTCGAGGACAACGGGTATGCGACCTGTACCGCTGCGGACGGGGTCGAAGCCTATCACATGATAAAGGACGAAAAACCCGACCTCATCACGCTCGACCTGGAAATGTCGGAGGAATGGGGGACCAAGTTCTACAGAAGGCTGACCAAGGAAGACGAATTCAAGGATATTCCCGTGATCGTGATCAGCGGGCTTCCCGGGCGGCACCTGTCCATCAAGAAGGCTGTTGCCTTTATGGGCAAGCCTTTCGACCAGAAACAGCTCCTGGAGACTATTAAGAAGACTATCGGCGCATGAGCGAAACAATTCTGCTGGTAGATGATGAGGAAGGCATCCGCACGGTGCTCGGCATTTCCCTTGCGGACATGGGGTACGACGTCCTGACGGCGGAGAATGGGGAAAGAGCGCTGGAACTCTTTGGAGAGCACCACCCCCCCATTGTGCTGAGCGACATAAAGATGCCCGGGATAGACGGCATCGAACTGCTCAGAAGGATCAAGGAGCAGAGCCCCGACACCGAAGTCATCATGATCAGCGGACACGGCGATATGGATCTTGCCGTGCAGAGTTTGAAGAACGAAGCGGCCGACTTCATCGTGAAGCCAATTCGGGACGAGGTGCTCGATGCCGCCCTCAAGCGGGCCAGCGAGAAAATCCGCCTGCGGCGGCAGTTGAAGGAATATACGGAGGACCTCGAGCGGCTTGTCAGGGAAAAGTCGGAAAAGCTGATCGAGACCGAAAAGCTGGCGTCGCAGCGCCACCAGGTGCTGGCCCTGAAGTATCAGCAGCTTTTCGACGAGGTCCCCTGCTACATAACGGTCCATGACAGGGATTACAGGCTGACGGCCGTCAATCGGCGGTTCCAGGAAGACTTCGGCGATCAGTACATAGGCTCGCTTTGCTATGAAGTCTACAAACACGAGGGCGGCCCCTGCCCGAACTGCCCAGTGATGCGGACCTTCGAGGACGGCCAGTCCCACTATACGGAAGCGGTCGTCGAATCGAAATCCGGAGAACAATACAACGTGCTGATCTGGACCGCCCCGCTCCGCAACCGTGCCGGGGAGATCACCCAGGTGATGGAGATGTCGACCAACGTCACCCAGGTGCGCAAACTCCAGAACCACCTCTCTTCGCTGGGGCTCCTCATCGGTTCGATCTCGCACGGGATAAAAGGCCTGCTGACGGGGCTCGACGGCGGAATCTACCTGGTCGATTCGGGATTTTCGAAAGACAATGTGCAGCAAATAAAAGAAGGCTGGGAAACCGTAAAGTACATTGCCGGCCGCCTTCGGAAGATGATCCTCGACGTCTTGTACTACGCCAGGGAGCGGGAACTGAAGTGGGAGACTGTGCCGGTTGCGGGCTTTGCGGAGGAGGTCGCCTGCACCGTGCAGTTGAAGATGGAAGCACAGGATATCGACTTGATCCGGGATTTCGATGTCCCGTCGGAAACCGTGGAGCTGGACTCCGGCGTCATGCACTCGGCGCTGCTGAACATTTTTGAAAATGCGATCGATGCCTGTGTCGAAGACAGGTCGAAAAGCAACCATCGGATCGTTTTCAGTGCATTGGAGGATGGGGATTTCGTCCTGTTCCGGATTCGGGACGACGGCACCGGCATGCCAAAAGAGACGATGGACAAGCTGTTTACCCTGTTCTTTTCTTCCAAGGGGCAGCGAGGGACGGGGCTCGGGCTCTTCATATCCAACCAGATCATCCGGCAGCACGGCGGTTCCATCAAGGTGGAATCCAGTCCGGGCGCAGGTTCGTGCTTTACCGTCAAAATCCCCCGGGTACGAAGACTTTCCACGTGAAGACTTCCCTATAAAAATTCGGGTCGATCCGACAAATGTATTATTCGACTGCGTGTTGATGTAAAATAGTGCATCCGGCCACGCGGGAAATGGAAAAGTCTTTCCGGCATGGGATCATGTGACACGAAACCAGGGCGGGCATGATGTCAAACCTGGACTACCGAATCCAGAACGGATCGCTGAAGTTGCGGATAGCGCGCTACTTCGATGCGTTCCGCCCCAATATCGCGACGAAGCTCATCGGGTTTATTGGGATCGTCCTGATTCTGTGCATATCCACCTGGTCCTATTTCAATATCAAGTACTATAAAGAAAAGCTGATGGAAGGCGTGATGGCGGGAGCGGACAAGCTGACCAACACGATCCGGCTCGGCGCCCATTATGCCATGATGACGAACTCCCGGGATGATATCAACCAGATCATAAATAACGTCTCCAGGCAAAAAGACATATCGAACATCCGGATCTACAACAAAAAAGGCCAGATCAAGTTCTCCAACACCCTGGCCGAGCAGGACAGCTACACGGATATCGGCGCGGACTCATGCAATATATGCCACCGGGCCGACCCTCCCCTGGTAAACCCCGACCTGAAAGACCGGGTTCGCATCATTTCCTCCCCCGACGAGGACACTCGCCTGCTCAGCATAGTCACGCCCATTCTCAACGAACCTGCCTGTTCCCAGAATGCCTGCCATTATCACGACCCCGATAACCGGGTGCTGGGAAGTCTCGACCTCGTGATCTCCCTCGACGAGACCGACCGGGCGATCGTGCGGTTCGAGCAGGGAATCATCATTGTTGCTTTCTCCAGCCTGCTGTTGATGTCGGCGGGCATAGTCGTGATCGTGAGCCGTTTTTTGAACAGTCCGATCAAGAAGCTGATCAGCAGCATCCGGTTTCTCGAGAAGGGCAATTATGACGTGAAAACGGACATCGACAGAACGGACGAAATCGGGGAGCTGGCCGCCGCCTTCGACAACATGCGGCGGGAGATATTCAAAAAGGAACTGGAACTGAAGTTCCAGCGGGATGAATACCAGGAGCTTTTCGAACGGGCGCCGTGCATTATTACCGTTCAGGACAGGGATTACAGGATCATCCGCTGTAACCGCGCCTTTTCCGAACTGTTCGGGGGAGGTGTGGGAGATTACTGCTATCGGAGTTATAAAGGGAGGGACGATAGATGTCCGGGCTGTCCCGTCGAGGAGACGTTCAAGGACGGGGAACCGCATTACAGCGAGGAAATGGTCTACAGCAAAGAGGAATCCCAGTCGCTGCACTGGATTGTAAAGACCGTTCCGATTCGCGAGGCAACAGGTGAAATCAGCGCTGTTATGGAAATGTGCCTGGATATATCCTATAACAAGATGCTGGAAAAAGAGCTGGCGAGTTCCGTTCAGAAATACTATGCGATATTCAACAATATTCCCAATTCGGTGTTTGTTCTTGATATAGAAGAACTCAAAATCAGGGATTGCAATGAATCCGCAGCCATGGTTTATGGCTTTCACAAAAAGGAATTGCTTAACAGGAGCTTTCTCGATCTGTTTGCCAATGACGATCAGCAGCATTATTCTTTCAAGATCAGAACCTCCAGGACGCTGCACACAGTCAGGCAACTGCACAAGTCGGGGCAAGTGATTTTCACCGCAGTCCGGATTTCCCCCTCCGAATACGAGGGGAAGAAGGTGCTCCTGGTCACGACCAGCGATATTACGGAGAGGCTGGAGGTGGAGCAGAAAATCGGCCAGGCAAGCAAGATGAGCACCCTTGGCGAAATGGCTACCGGCGTTGCCCACGAGCTCAATCAGCCGCTTTCGGTCATCAAGACCGCAAGCAATTTCCTGATGAAGAAAATTCGGCGCAACGAGGAGATCGACAAGAAGATCCTGTTGACGATGGCGAGCGAAATCGACGGCCATGTGGACCGGGCGACCAAGATCATGAACCACATGAGGCAGTTCGGTCGCAAGTCCGACATGACGCTCGAAAAGATTCAGGTGAACGAGGTTCTGAGGAGGGCTTTCGAGTTTTTCAGCAGTCAGTTGAAACTGAGAGAAATAGAGGTGATCTGGGATATAGACGAAAACCTGCCGGTGGTGCTGGGGGATGCGAACCGGCTCGAGCAGGTGTTCGTAAACCTCCTGATCAATGCACGGGATGCAATCGAGGAGAAATGTGCTGCCGGGACCTGCGAAAAGGGTGACAGACGGATCACTCTCGAAACAAGGGTCGAAGGAAGCAGCATCGAATTCGAATTGCGAGACACCGGCAAGGGTATTCCCAAGGCCAATCTCGACAAGGTTTTCGAGCCCTTTTTCACCACCAAGCAGGTTGGAAAGGGTACGGGGCTGGGCCTCTATATCAGCTACGGAATCATTCGGGACCTGGGCGGTAGCATCCGCGCGGAATCGGTTGAAGGCGAAGGCGCCGCGTTTATAATAACACTTCCCATACCTGACCGGGAAATATGACGATGGATCGAAAGCTGCTGATTGTCGACGATGAGGAAGGCATCCGGAAGGTAATGGGGATCTTCCTGGCGGACATGGGGTATGAAGTCCATTCGGCGGAAAACGGGGAAGAGGCGCTTCGCATTTTTTCCGAGGTAAAACCTCCGATTGTGCTGACCGACATCAAAATGCCCGGAATGGACGGGATCGAACTGCTCAAGAGGCTCAAGAGCGAAAGCCCGGACACCGAAGTGATCATGATTACCGGGCACGGTGACATCAACCTGGCCATCAGAAGCCTGAAGTTCGAGGCGACCGACTTCATTACCAAGCCTGTCAACGACGAGGCCCTGGAGATCTCATTGAAGAGGGCGCACGAGCGGATCCGCATGCGACAGACGCTCAAGGCGTACACGGAGAACCTCGAACGCCTGGTCGAGGAAAAATCGAAGAAGCTCGTCGACGCGGAACGGCTGGCTGCGATCGGGGAAACCGTTGCAGGGCTTTCCCACACCATCAAGAATATCGCCAGCGGTCTCAAGGGCGGCATATTCGTCCTGGAAAAGGGGATGGAGCTGGATGACAAGAGCTTCCAGCGTCAAGGCTGGGAGATGGTCAAGGGCAACGTCGACAAGATCACGAACCTGTCCCTGAACCTGCTCAATTATGCAAAGTCCACCGAGCTGCATTGCCAGATGTGCGACCCCAATGTGCCGGCGGCTGAGGTGGTCGAACTGATGTCTCCGCTGGCAAAGGAGAACGGGATAGTATTGAAGATGGAGCTGGCCGAAGATATCCCGGAGATCGATTTCGATCCTGAAGCGCTGCACCTGTGTCTCGTGAACCTGGTAAAAAATGCCATAGACGCCTGCGTCGAAGACGATTGCTGCGAAAAGGCGAAGGAAATAATCCTGGGGACGTGCAGGGCGGAAAACGGAGGGGCCGAGTATTTCGTGGCCGACAATTGCGGAGGGATGGAAGAGGAAATCCTGGAGAGGATTTTTCAGTGTTTTTTCAGTACCAAAGGAACGAGAGGCACCGGTATAGGACTTATGCTTACCAAGAAGATAGTGGATGCCCACAGGGGCTCGATTGACGTCACGTCCAGAAAAGGAGAAGGGTCCAGGTTCACCATAAGGCTTTCGGGAGCCCAGAATGGATGACCTGATGGCGCCGCACAGCCAGATTTGCGATATTTTCGATCAGTTCCTGGTCGGTGTCATCACGGTTTCCGCAGATCGCAGGATCATCAGCGCGAACAGGGCGGCCCAGGCAATAATAGGTTTGAAGGAACAGGATCTTGTCGGCAGGAGCTGCCACGAGGTTTTCGGGTGGGAATTGTGCGGCGTGGAATGCCGGTTTTCGGATTCCGCGCAGACTTCCGCCGTCGAGCGCGCCCCTGCACGGGAGCGGAAGCCCTCCGGGGAACCGAAGATTTGCGCCAGGGACTCGGAACTCGAGGTCTGTGCGGGCCGGTTCAGAAACCGCTCCATCACGAAGGTTGTAACCCCTTTGTATTCTCCCGACGGCGGTCCCGACGGGTGCATCGTCGCTTTTCAGGACCATTCGGCCTTCAAGGACCTCATCGACCGGGTGCGGCACGAAGACCGGCGGCTCAAAATCATCCTGGACAACCTCGATCTCGGTATCCTAACGGTAGACCGGAGCGGCCACATCACTTTTTTCAACAACATGGCGGAGACGATCACCGGCTATACGCGCACGGAAGTCCTCGGCAGACCTTTTTCCAAGATCCTGGGCCGCAGCAGCGGAAAGGAACTCATCCAGCTCAAGGAAACCATCTCGGACGGGCGCGCCCGCTCGGTTGAAGAGGGAGAACTGGTTACCAGGGACGGGAGAACCATCCCCATTCGGACGCACCAGATGGCGCTCAAGCATGAAGACGGCCGCACCCTGGGCGGCCTCATCACCATCTCCGATCTTTCCCTGATGCACCAGTTGAACAGCGCCATCAAACAGCAGTACACCTTCTACGACATGGTCGGAAAAGACCCGGCCATGCAGAAGGTCTTCGACATCATCCCGGTGATCGCCGCCAGCGATTCCACCGTGCTGATCATGGGGCCGACCGGGACCGGCAAGGACCTGGTTGCCAGGATCATCCACAACCTCAGCAAGCGATCGGAAAAACCGCTCGTAACCGTCAACTGTGCCGCCCTGCCCGATAATCTGCTGGAGTCCGAGATGTTCGGCTACGTCAAGGGCGCCTTCACCGGCGCCGACCGCGACAAGCCCGGCCGGTTCCAGGAAGCGGACGGCGGCACCATATTCCTCGACGAAATCGGGGAACTCCCGCTCCCCCTCCAGGCAAAGCTGCTCCAGGTGCTCGAAACAAGGGAGTTCTACCCGTTGGGCGGAAGGAAGACCACTCGGGTGAACGTGCGCATCATCGCGGCCACCAACCAGCAGTTGGAGGCCCAGGTCATGGAGAAGCGTTTCCGGCAGGACCTTTACTACCGGTTGAACGTGATCACGCTCAGGCTGCCCGAACTGAAGGATCGCAGGGCCGACATGCCGGTGCTTATCTCGCACATACTCAACAGGTTGAGCACCAGGGAAAGCGGCAAGGTGCCCAAGATATCCGAGGACGCCATGGAAGCGCTCCTGTGCTACGACTACCCGGGGAACGTCCGGGAGCTGGAAAATATCCTGGAATATGCCGTCATCGTATGCCGCGGCGGGGTGATCGAATTGAAGCACCTCCCGGGGCGCCTCCAGCGATACCTGACCTACGAGCCTCCTGTGTCGAAGCCTGCCGTCGAACCAGGCAGGGAAGAAACCGACGAGAAGGAACGCATCCTGTCCGTCCTCAAACAGAACCAGTGGAACAGGGGCGAAACGGCAAAAATCCTCAACATCGACCGCACGACTCTGTGGCGGAAGATGAAAAAGTATCGGCTGTTTTAGGCTGCCTCTGTACATCCTATCGCGGCTGCAAGCCGCTCCCACGAAGAACTTGAGAAAATTCAGTAAGAGGATTGCGGATATCCTGTGCCCTGCTTATGAAAACTGGGTAAAGCCTAACGATTGAAAGCAGGTTCCATGATGCAGCGGTTCAGTTGCTTGAAAGCCGTGCCCCGGTTCACGGCTTCATATGTTCGCGGCAGTCCGCGGGGGACGATCTTCGCCCGGTTTATGGGATTTATTATTCAGGATAGCGTGTACTCATATGACATCGCCTGATTTTTCACAGGAATCTCTAAGAGAACTTACGTCCAGGTGGGTGTCCCAAAGGCCGGGGCAGCGCTTTAACGTATACACGGACACAACCGATTTTTTTCGTATAGAGTATGGCGACATCGTTGTCCTGGAAGGGCGCCCTTTCCTGGTTCGCCATAATGCGAAGGAGGGGCGTTTCGGACTGGACGACGAAGAAAAGTTCTGGGTGAAGCGGTCCGTCGATTTGCATTCGGGCAGGGTAAAAGTCATCAAGTTCGTTTTTTTCGAAAAATTCATGTCCCACATCGGCGACATCGAATTCGAATGCTTCCGAAGTCCGCGGAAAGAGGCCCGCATCCTCAAGCTGGTAAAAGATCTTCCCAACTTCATGCAGGGGTATTCCGTACAGGACGATCACAAAAACGTCGTCCGCATTCTTGAATTCATCTACGGGATATCTCTGGCGGAACACATCAGGCAACTCGCAGCGACCACGACCCACGAAACCTATTTCTATCGGCACTTTCCCGCGATCCTGGAAAACTTCATCATCTGTGCGGAAGGCATCCGCCTTCTCCACCGCCATGGAGAAAAACACGGGGACATCCGGAGAGATCACATCATCATCGACCGGGAAAGCGGAGACTACCGCTGGATCGATTACGATTACAACTTCCGGCATAGAGAAAACATGTACGGCTACGATCTCTTCGGGCTTGGAAACATTCTGATGTTTCTGACAGGTATGGGAGATATCGTATACCAGGACTTGAAGAGATCGAACCACCCTTCAATCGATCTTCTGGCAGAAGATGATGTCAATATTGTCTTCAACAACCGCGTCGCCAATCTCCAGAAGGTGTATCCCTACATCCCGGAGAATCTGAACCGGGTTTTGATGCATTTTTCCAGGGGCGCCAACGTCTTTTATGACCATGCCGATCAGTTGATTGATGATCTTCGCGAGGTACAATCGGACATTCCGAGATCGGCATGATGAAGGAATCGAATGATGAGTTTTGAAGTGAATCGACATATTCTCATCGCCGTTGATGAGTCGGAAAATGCAGAGCGGGCGGTAACCTATGTCGGGAAGCTCCTGGGGGGAATCGACGGGTTTAAGGTTACGGTGCTGCATGTCATTCGGGAGCCCGAAGAGGACTTTTTCGCGGAAGAGGCTGAAAAGGACCGGTGGTATGCGGAATACAGCAAACAGATGGCCCGGACGCTTGAAAACTACAGGGGTATTCTGATCGATGCGGGTTTCAGCCCCGAGGCCGTAACCATCCGGTCGACGGTCCGTTATTGCCCTTCGATGGCGGAATGCATTCTCGCGGAAACTGACAGCGCCGAATACAGTACGCTTGTCGTAGGCAGAAAGGGCCTCAGCCACAAGGAAGAATTTCTGTTCGGAAGCATTTCAGGAAAGATCGTCAGAAGCGCCAGGAATTGCACGGTATGGGTGGTCCAATAGCGTGGGCCCGGTCGGCCCAAACTTGTGATCCTGCGGTAAAATCAAATCGTCTACACTGCGGGAGAGGCTTTCAGCCCCGATGCATTCGGCTGCAAGCCGCTCCCACACAAAAGAATAGAGTCCTTAATACTTTTTCACGGCGGCATGAACTTTCGGTGCCTAGCGGCGGAAGCCGTCAGCAAGAGTGAAAAACTGGGCATTCAATGCGGCCAGGGGCTCACGGAGCTTTGCCAGTTCCTCTTCCGGACCATGGATCTCCAGGCGAACGAGATCGGCCATCTTCCCGGCCTGGTCCAGCAACCCTCCAACGCTCTCGAGATGCACCAGCAATCCCTGCGCATCCGCATAGCCTTCGCGGCAACTGGCCATGTCTCCGCAGAAGGTCCAGCCGTAATAGAGGCATTTCGGTTCCGGTTCGCTTTTCTTGAGGAACTGCTCGCACAGTTCCTGGAAAGCGTCCATTTTGCCGGCAGGAACCTTGAAATAAGGTACGATCGAAACGCACTTGTCCCGGGTTGCCATAGAAGATCTCCTTAGAATTGGAATCGTTCGGGAGCTAATCGAGAACTTCCGTTCTGTTCATAAGGTGGTATATTTCTTCCCTTCGGTTATTGTCCAGGCTTTGGTTCAAGGAACCCGCAATAACTCCGGCCAATTTGCCTGCCGAGTGTATTCTCGGAATGAAAACGAAATCCGCGCCCTGCTGGTAGAGGTCCCGGGCTACCTGCAGAGTGTTGGCCGTCACTATTACCCGGGCCTGCGGACACAGCCGCCGTGAGCAGAGCAGCAGTTTTTCGTTGGTCGTGCCCCGGAGGATGGAGTCCGGAATAGTGCAGACGATGGTCTTCGCACACTCTATGTGTGAGTGCTTCAGAGTATCCAGGTTCGAAATGTCGCCATAGACGCAGGTGACGTCCCGTTTGTTGAGTTCGCGATGAACCGTGGGATTGAAGTCGACGACCAGCACCTTGTCCTTCAGCGGCGTCCCGTTGTCCTGCATCGACTCGATGTCGTGGAATATGGAGCTGGCTTCTCTGAAAAATCCCAGGAAGACGATTTCTTTCGGAGTGGTTTGCGCTTCGCAGGCCTCGTTTTGCCCGCCGATATCCCTGAAGCCGATCGTTTTGAGCACACTGGCTATTCTTCTCTGGATTTCGTGGTTGTACTGGATCATGTAGGTCGAGAGCAGTGACGTGATGGCGAAGATGAAGGTAAGGATTCCCACGATCTGGGGATCTATGTGGTTGAATCGCATTCCCAGCGCTGCGATGACGAGTGAGAACTCGCTCATCTGCGAGAGGTTGATAAAAGGGATGAGGCTTGCCCTGATGCCGTTTTTCATGGAGTAGAGAACCGGGAATATGGAGAAAAACCGCGTTGCTATGAGAAAAAGGGACCCGAGGGCGGCATAGGCGAGCAGCGAGGTCGTCGGTGCGGGAATCTGGAGCCCCAGGCCGACGAAAAAGAGGGTCACGAAAAAGTCTCTTATGTTGACGACTTTCGAGATCACGTCGATGTTGTATGGGAACGTGGAAAGGCTCACCCCGGCCATGAGCGCCCCCATCTCCTTCGAAAGCCCCATCTCGCCGGCGATGCCGCTCAGAAGAAAGCACCATGCGATTGCCGTAACCAGGAGCAGTTCGGGAATTTTCGCTATGAAGGAAAATACGTGCTGAAGCAGGTACCTGCTCACCACGAGGCTGAACAGGACCAGGCCGGCGCCTTTTGCAAGCGAGAGCAGTATGACCGAGATGCCGGGGCTCAACAGGTTGGGTTGGAGCGATAAAAAGAGGATGGCCCAGATGTCCTGGAAGACCAGCACTCCAAGGGTGATCCGGCCCGGCAGGGTCGTGAGTTCGAACTTGTCATAGAGGATTTTCACCACGATCATGGTGCTGCTCAAAGCGGCAGCCACGGCGAGGTAGAGCGCATCGAACCTGCCGTTCCCGAGTCCAAACCCCAGGAGGAGGAAAAAGCCGATTCCCAGGGCCACACAGATCACGAACTGCGAAATGCCCGAAATGATCAGTGTGCGGCCCGAGGAGAGGAGTTTCTTGAGGTCGATTTCCAGACCGATGATAAACAGGAGGAGGATGAGGCCTATCTCCGCAATGAGCGTTATGCTCGCTTCATCCTTAATCAATCCGAAACCGATTTTCGGTCCCAGCACGATACCTGCCGCCAGGTAGGCCAGAAGCAGCGGCTGCCTCAATGCCTTTGCAATAAGGGCGAAAACCGTTGCCGCGATGATGGCAAGTCCAATGCTCGACAGTAAATCAACCTCATGCATACGCTAATAGCTCCCGAATACAGGGCGGCCCGCAAATTGATCGGTAATCCCGCGTTATTGCGCATCCTGCATGCCATGCGGCCCTGACTTGTTTCGCGCCTTCATGCCCGCCAGAATGGCGGGAATAACAATGATGGCGCTCAACAGCACGCACAGACTCCCTGCCCAGGATACGAACCCCAAGCTGAAAATACCCCTGTGATGCGAGATCATCAGCGCCCCGAATCCGAGCGTTGTCGTCAAGGCGGCCAGTATGACGCCCTTCCCGGTACTGACGGGGAGATGGCCCGGGACCATTCTGCCCTCACGCCACCGGCTGATGATGATGATCGCGTATTCCACCCCGGCCCCGACAACAAGGGGCATAAAGATGCTGTTCGCCAGGTTGAACTGGAGGTCGGCCATTCCCATTATCCCGACGGTCCAGATGCTGCCCAGTCCGAGAGGCACCAAGGCAAGCAGCACGAGGCGAATGTCCCGCAAAATGATGCTCAGGAGGATGAAGATCGCGAGGACGGCAAAGAAGGAAGCCTTGATGCATGCCTCCTTGAACGCGGACGCGAAGACATAGAGCGACACCGGGTCCCCGACTGCGTTCGGGTCCACCCTCTGCACCTCACGGACGAACTTGGTGAGCGCGTGCTCCTCCCATGCCGATTCCTTTGGAAAGATGCGCATCAGGTATGTCCCGTCCTGGTAGAACCAGCCTTTCAGGGTGTCCGGCAAATCCTGTACACGCATGGCCGGGGCGTGCACCCCTTTTGTCAGCAGATCCCATTTCCTGTTCAGATCGTCCGCGAAGCGCCTGTTGTAGCCGGAAAGCTTTTCGGCCGTATCCGGCGCGCTTCGAAGGGTGCCCGTGATATCCTGGATGAGCGTTCGAACCTGAACCATCTGCTCTATCAGGGGTTTTTCCGCTCCCCAGCGTTCCGCCTGGTCGTCCTGGAGTTTGAATTTAATCCGCTCGAGGGTCTCGATGAGTTCCTGCGCGTCCAGGTTTTTACTTTCCGATGCCGTCGGAGCCAGTTCGGGGATTTTGGGTTGGAGAGCGCGCAGTAGCGGGAGCTTTTTGTCCTGGTCTTCCGGAAGCATCGAAAATACGCTTTCCACTTCGGATACGGACGGCAATGCTTCGAATGCCCGTGTCTTTTCCCGCAGTTCCTCGGGTGTCTGGGCAAAAGAATTGGCGAAAATGGTCGACCGCTTCGAATCCTTGATCAGCGTCTTTCCCCAGACCACGGATTCGGCATTGGCGGTCTGCAGCCTGAGAGGGTTGAGGTCGAAGTAGACCTGGCTTGCAGTCAGGATGCAGAAAACGGTCAATATCCCGGCCCCGGTCAGAACCATCCGGGCGGATTTGGGATTGAGCCGGATCATGTCCCTGTTGTCCGATGCCGTGGCGGAGGATTTCGCGCTTCTCGTCTTTCCTCCCACAAGGACCGTCAGTGCGGGCAGGACCGTGAAATCGGCGAGCAGGGTGAGCAGAATCCCGGCTCCGGTGACGAAACCCAGTTCCATCAAGCCCCTGAAGCCCGTAAGGAGAAAAGGCAGAAATGAAGTTGCCGTTCCAAGTCCGGCAAGGATAATTCCCGGCCCCGAGCGTTCGTTCACCGTGGTTATGACCTGCGCCATCGTGCCGCCGCCGCGTTCTTCCTCCTCGAGCCGGGAGTACCAGTGAATGGCAGGATCGACGCCAAGGCCGCACAGGAGCGGCGCAAAAACGACGGAAATCATATTGAGATGGCCTACAGCGACCGTGGCAAAGCCTATCGACCAGGACAGCCCCACCGTGAGCGAAATCGTTTGGAGCAGGGGCCGGCGGAAACTGCGCCTGAAAGCAACCAGGAGAATGAACACCCCGAGGATCGAGAGCCATGTTGCGACGGACATATCGTCGAGGACCCCGCTCATCTCGTCGTTGTTCAGAGCCTCCTGGCCGGTTACCCCGGTTTTGACGTCCGGAAACGAGACCCGGACTTCCTGCAGGTGCTTTCTCAACTGCGTCAGGGCATCCTGGGTCCGTACGATATCTTCTCCCGTTTTCTTTGGCGTGACGAATGCAAGCAGATACCGCTTGTTGGCCTGCCAGAAGTAGCCTTCCAGGTCGGGGTCCCAGGAGCCTCCCTTGAGAAGCGAAAGCCATGGGGTCTTTACATTTTCCCGGCCATGGAGGGAACTCGACATCCCGTCCAGTGTGTCGATCAGGAAGCTGAGATCGAACGGGGCGGCCTTCTTGCCGGTGTCTTCGTCAAGAAAGCCGGTAAAAAGCTCCCCAACCATCCGGGAGGCCATCTCCTGGTTTATGAGCTTGAAAAAGTTCAGCAGATCCGGCTGCTTTGCAAATCCCTGAATAAGAGTCTGGTGGGCATCGATTTTTTCCTGGAGATCGACCAGGTCCTCCTGGTCCATGTAAAGCAGCTGCCAGGCTTTGAACAGCTCCGGGTCCACCCTGTAGAACATGTTCTGAAAGTATTTGGTATCCTGGGAAATCTTCCCGGAAAGCTCCTTCACGAAAGCTACGGCCTGCAAAGGCGTCGGAGCCTCGATGACGACGTCGAACCTTCTCTTTGTTTCCGAATCGAAAGGGTCGAGCTTGTCGCTCATAGCGATCAGAGGGTGATTCTTCCGGATCAGCTCGAGCTGGTCCGTAATCATTTCAAGTTTCGTCATGGTCACCGCGATCGAAGCGGTTGCCAAGAGAAAAGCCAGCGCCAATATGAGCTTGGGCCAGGAGAGGACCAGCCGGGTCCATGCAAGCACCATTCGCGAAATTACATTCATAAATCAAACGCTCCCATTCACATCTGAAAAAGCAGGGGGATTATAATCCCTTTTTATTCGTAAACCTTTTTCTCGAAATCGGTAAGTCCAAAAAAGGTAATCGGTTCTTGAGTCGATAAGGAAAAGCAAATTGGCATTCGATGATGCGAACGGTCTGAAACTCCGCTGCTCGGTGCAAAGCTTTGAAATGCAGCTTTGCCGGCACAGTAGATCGATCCGCGCGTTCCAGACGCTCTAGAACATACTTGCCGGGTGCAGAGGAGGGGCGCGCACTTCGAGGGCCGAGTCCGGGTTTTTCGAGGTCGGGAGCCCTGCCTGACCGAGGTCGATCGTGCGTGCTGAAGGATATACGGGTAAGTCTTCGTTTGCCGAAACGGGTTCGGAGTGCATACTATGGGGAAGCACTCCGGAAGTGCGGAGCAAGTTTGCGAAAACTACGGAACTGATCAGCCTGTTTTGAAACACATAGCCAGCCGATCCGCCGGCGCTGAATTCCTGGCCGGGATTGCCGGCCGACGTCAGGGTAAGAGGTGCAAGGCAGATAACCGAGATGAGCAAAAGAATCAGTGTTCTGCTTCTTTTCCCGTCCGGACGGGTATTCCCTGCAGCATATCTGGTTACAACCATCTGCACTGTTTTGCTCGATTCACGTTATATACAAGACGGTCTGCGCGGGACATCGCCGATAAAATTAACGAGGTGCTGTCGAAAACCGATACAAATAACCTGAAACCCGGGCAGATCGCGCATGATAGCAAAACCTGGGACCACATTCCAATGGAAATCGTGTAATTGGATCGCGTCAACCTCTTGCCCCGTAAAGACGGACCATGATACTACCAGCCCGTCGGGTCGATCGCGGCCCCCGTTTTGCAGTGTCGATCCCTGTCTGCTCCGGTTTGGAGCGGCGGTTTCTCATATTCGGGAGGAAACGATAGGCTATGCAAACTGCAACCGGCGCCAGCGTGCGCCAGAAACACCTCGGCGAGAAAGGCCTTATTCTGCTCATAGCCTTTCTGAGCGCCTTTCCTCCGCTGTCCACGGATATCTATCTTCCCGCCCTGCCCGGAATGTCGAAGTATTTCGGCGTGCCCGTAGCCCTGACCAACCTCAGCCTGATCTTCTTCTTCGTTTTTTTCAGCTTCGGCATGCTCTTCTGGGGCCCGCTCAGCGACAAGTACGGGCGCAAACCCATACTCTCCGCCGGTATGCTGGTCTACATTGCGGCATCAGCCCTGTGTGCGGCGGCCGGCGACATCTACTGGCTGATCGGCGCGCGCATCCTCCAGGCGGTTGGGTGCGGCGCGGCCTGCGCCGTTGCCACCGCGCTGGTAAAAGACGTGTATGCCGCCCGGAAGAGGGAAACCATCCTGGCGCTGGTGCAGTCCATGGTGGTGATAGCCCCGGCGGTTGCCCCGATCTTCGGCGCGCTCCTGTTGAAATTCACCTCATGGAGAGGCGTTTTCTGGAGCCAGAGCGGCATCGGGCTCCTGGCCCTGGCAGGGGCTCTCGCCATGGAGGAGACCATCGGCCGGAGGTATTCCGGAACGATACTACAGACCATGGGGAGGCTCGGTGCGGTCCTTCGGAACCCGGGGTTCGCGTCCCTGCTCGTGGTCTTCTCCATGACGGGCATCCCGATAATGGCCTTTATAGCGTCCTCGTCCTACATCTACCAGAACGCGTTCGACCTGAGCGAACAGATGTACAGCTATTATTTTGCGGTAAACGGCGCTTCGCTGATGTTGGGGCCCGCCGTGTACATGCGCCTTTCGAGAAGGCTCCCGCGCAGGGCCATCATTGCCGGGTGCTTCGCGGCATTCATTGCGAGCGGCTTCTGCATCTTCTGCTTTGGAAATCTCAAGCCCTGGGTTTTCGCCGCATCGCTCCTTCCCACAACCATAGCCGGAAGCTGCATCCGCGCGCCGGCGGTGAACCTCATGCTCGAGCAGCAGCAGGAAGATACCGGTTCGGCTTCTTCCCTCATTGGGTTTTTCGGGATTATGAACGGGAGCATCGGGATGCTCCTGATCTCTTTCGGATGGATCGATGTCGTCTCGGCCCTGGGGATTATCAGTATGGGGACAGGGGCGGTCTGCGGATCGCTCTGGCTCTTCCTGTGCGGAAAATCCTTCATCCGGCGCGTCCCGGAGCGCCGCGCCGCGCTGTCGGAGTGACAGAAGAGCAGGGGCTAAATCACGCGCTTGATTCAGCCCCCTGTGAGCGAAGAAAGAAAGTCAATGATCCGGAATGAATCGTGCGTGCTCCGATTTTCCGATCGCGGCTAAAGGCCGCTCAGGCCGTTGAAAAAGCCCTCAATCCGTCGCCCCGACGAAAGTCGGGGTCCAGAAGTACTTGAAAAAACTGGGTTCCGGCTTTCGCCGGAATGACGATTACGGTGATTTTAGGGTTTGTCATCAGTCTGCGCGGCTAAAGACCTCTCCCACAAATGCAAGTCAATGCGATGGCCGTGCGCCTATCTCGGGCTTGTGCCGCCGGATTTGATATAGTTTTCGATTATTCCCGCTATCTGCTTGGCGGTTTTCTTCACGTCCTTTTCCGAAGCGTTCTTGGACATGACGAACTTGGCTGCGGCAACGTAGGGGTTCATCGTGGCGACCGCCGTTACGGAGGCCCCGGGGCCCTTACCGCCTGACTTGGTATCGGTGCCGAAGATTGCGAAAGGCTCCGTTTTGCTCTTGGTAAGGTCGGTAAGCGTCACTTCTATCTGCATTTCACTCTCGCCGATTCCAAAACCGATTGCGGCTCTCTGGAAGCGGTTCCCCTGGTCGACCTCGACAAACTGTCCCTGCACGAGCCACCCGCCGGCCGGGGTGTCCTGTCCACGGTAAAGCCTGGTCGCCGGAATCTGCTTCTTTTCCAGAACCTTGGTAATGGATGAGGCGAGGAGGTCCTGCAGCTTCATCGCTTTGGACGCCGGGTCCTGCTGGAGTCTGCGGGGCCGGTTCAGCAGCCCTCGCTCCGGGGTGACGTTTCGCACGTCGATCGCAAATTCCGTGACGTAGATCATTGCCGGTTTGGAAGCGACGGCCGGAGGGGCGGCAGGTGCAGTCTGGGCCGGACATACGGAGACCAGTGCCGGAATTAGCAGGAAAAGCGACACCATAGAGCCGATCGCGATTTTTCTCATTGGGCTACTCCTCAATGACGGGTTAGATGGATAGGTCGATTTCCAGCAGGGCCGGGCGCTGCGAGGCCGCAACCGGCGCCTGTTCGCCTCGCCGCAACAGAGCCGGCGCAGGTGTATTCCGATTGTGAGCTTCAGGGCGCTTGCAGAATCGATTTTTAAAACAGCAGGGATAATTATTCCAGATTGAATCTGACAAGATAAATCTGTGTCAGTCTATTTTTCAACCCGCCAAAAGTCAAATAGTTTGCACCGTGAGTAAAGCCGGATTAAATATAACTACGATTCTTTGGCGGGAAGGATTCGCTTCGACTATGCACTTTCTTAACTACTGACTTCTTCCCGGTAAGGATTTACAGTCGAATATGTATCCAATGCCGGTTTGTCAGGACTCAAAAAATTAGTACCGCACAGAAGGAATCCAAAAAATGCTGCAGTGCCGGGTAAAATGATGCTAGAATCCGGGCCTCTGCAATCCTCACCCTGACAATTAAATAAGACGGCCCTGAGGCTGAGAGCTACTGAATATGGAAGTCCATATCGATGTTCGGAAAGCAGAATGGTTTACGCCCAGCAGAAAGGATCTAAATTGCGAGCCCCAGACGTAAGAAAGCCGGCCCTTCTCCTGATCTTCCTGTCTGTCGTGCTTGCTATGGCAGGATGCAAAGAAAAGAACCAGTATGTGGCGCCTCCTCCTCCTGCCGTCACCGTTGTCCATCCCGTTCAAAAAGAGGTGACCGACTATCTGGAGTTTACGGGGAACACGCAAGCTGTAGCGTCGGTGGAGATACGGGCGCGGGTTCAGGGATTTCTTCAAAGCGTCAATTTCAAAGAGGGCGCCCTGGTGAAAAAGGGGGATCTGCTCTACATAATAGAACAACCCCCCTACCAGGCCGCGGTGGACAAGGCGGCCGGGGACCTGGAGGCCAAAAAGGCCATATATGAGAAGTCCGAAGTCGAGTATCAGCGGCAAGTGCGCCTCATGAAGGAAAATGCCACATCGGACCGCGAGCTGAATAACGCGAAAGGGACCCGGGATGCCGCGAAGGCCGATGT
>JAEZXS010000401.1 GCA_023442755.1 Pseudomonadota bacterium
GCCTTGAGGTCATCCGGACGCTGCAGGAGGCCGATTACCGAACCAATGCGCCGCTTGACGTAGTGGTGTGGACAAACGAAGAAGGTTCCCGGTTTGCCCCCTGCATGATCGGGTCCGGCGTATTCGCGGGAGTCTTCAGCCTCTCCGAGGCCCTGGCATGCGAAGACAACCAGGGGAAAACGATCGGAGAAGAACTGGCCAGGATCGGATATTCGGGGGAACGGGCCGCAACCGGTCACCCGGTCGGCGCTTACATCGAGGCACACATAGAACAGGGACCGGTGCTCGAAGACGAACGCCTGACCATCGGGGTTGTCACCGGAGTGCTCGGGCTTCGCTGGTACGATGTCGTCATCACCGGCCAGGCGAGCCATGCCGGCCCCACGCCGATGCATCTTCGGCGCGATGCCCTTGTGGGAGCAGCAAAGCTCATCTCCGAAGTGAACCGGATCGGAAATGCCTACCTGCCCGACGCTTGCGCAACGGTCGGAGAAATGCATGTTCATCCCAATTCGCGCAACGTCATTCCAGGCCAGGTCCGACTGACCGTCGACCTGCGCCATTTCCGGGCGAACCTGCTCGAATTCATGGAAGCCGATCTCAAGAATTTCCTGCTGGAGATTCAAAAAGATTACCGGCTCGAAACGAATCTTGAAATGGTCACGGATTTGCCCCCCACGCCTTTTTCAACCAAATGCATCGAGGTGATTCGGCATGAAGCCAACGCCCTGGGGCTGAGCAACCGCGACATCGTGAGCGGTGCCGGCCAGGACGCGGTCTACCTGGCGCGCATCGCCCCGACAGGAATGATCTTCGTCCCCAGTGAAGGGGGAATCAGCCACAACGAGAAGGAAAACACGGCGCCATCCGATCTGGCTGCCGGCTGCAACGTGCTGCTGAGAAGCATGGTCAGGCTGGCCAACGGCGCCGTCCGGAACTGAACCGCTGGAGAAGAGCATGAAAGAGGACAAGAAATTTCTGTTGTCATGCGTGGAAGAAAAGAGCGACCGTTTTTTTGACTATGCCAAATCGATCTGGGGCTTTGCGGAACTGGGATGCAAGGAAGTCCAATCTTCCGGGCTCCTCGTCCGTGTGCTGAAGGAAAACGGATTCGACGTGCAGACAGGTGTTTCGGGCATGCCGACCGCCTTTATCGCATCCTGGGGAACCGGAAAGCCGGCAATTGCCTTCAGCTGCGAATATGACGCCCTGCCCGGGCTGTCCCCGGATTCGACCGCCCCCGGACACGGGTGCGGGCACAATCTGCTCGGGGTCGGGAATATTCTGGCGGCGGTAGCCGTAAAGGAATGGCTGTCCAGCAGGGCGATGCCCGGAAAAGTGCTCGTCTTCGGGACTCCTGCAGAAGAGCTTTGCATCGGAAAACCTTTCATGGCCCAGGACGGGTGCTTTGCCGGAATCGACGCCGTGCTCGACTGGCATCCCTACGTTGAAAACATTGCCGACTACGATGCGTGCAATGCCTACTTCAATATCAAGTACCATTTCCGCGGCCGCAACTGCCACGGCAACTCGCCCTGGATGGGAAGAAGCGCACTGGACGGCGCGGTGCTCATGGGACATGCCATCGAGATGCTGCGCGAACACATCCCGCCCGGAAAACCGGGGGGAGCCAATACAATCAACTATACCTTCTCCGACGTAGGCCCCCGCTACCCCAGCGTCGTGCCCGACCATGCCACCATCTGGGTTATCGGCCGGATCACCGATTCGAAAACGATGGAGGACGTGATCCAGCGGGTCAACAAATGCGCCGAAGGTGCAAGCCTCGCCACGGGCACCTCGTGGGAAATGGAATTCAAGACCGCATCCCACGAAAAACTCCCGAACAGGACCCTCGCCGGCGTTCTGCACAGGAACTTCACGGAAATCGGGGGACCTTACTTCAGCGCCGAGGAACAGGAAAAAGCTCGCGAAATCCAGAAACAGATGAACGCGCCCGAACTGGGCCTGAACACCTCGCTTCCGCCGATGCGGGAGTCATACACCATACTGTGCGACAACTCCGAATACAGCTGGTTCGCCCCGTTTGCCATGATCTGGGTCACCCTCGCCCCCGACGGCTTCGGCTGGCATAACAGGCACATCGCGGCCTTTGCCGCATCGTCCGCGGGACAGAAAACCCTGACCACGGCAGCCAAGGTCCTCGCGGCTTCCGCCTCCGAATTGTTCCTCAATCCGGAACTGCTGGTCGAAGCCAAACGTGAAATGGAAGAAAGGCTCGGTGGAAGAACGTTCACCCGACTCATCCCCGAAGGGACCCCCATCCCGTCGGACCTGACGGACTAAAATTCAGCTCTCGCGAAGCGCGGGAGCGAAGAAGAATCTTATTTTTCGAAAAAAAGAGCGGGGGACCGGCGCAAAGGCTCCCCCGCGAGTCGCTCATGGTTCCTGAAAATCTCCATGAATAGAATGTGGCGAAGTTTGATAGACTTGGCTTTCGCCCAGTTCCAATCCGTTCATCGGTTCGCCCCGGCAGCAATACAGCACAAGCCGGTCTTCCCATTCCCGAATCATTAACGGCGGCAGCCCACCGGCTTGACATACCCCAAGCGAAGCTTTAGTTAAAAAAACCTATCTACCAGTTTTTCCCTGTCCGCTCTTCAATTATTCGAGATCGTCTCAGGTTCGGAATTCTTGCACCGGATTCCAACTGTAGCAAGGAAGGATCCTTCGTTCCCGGCTTATTATGTCCCTGAACGCTTTTCCGCTCTCCATGCCCCTCGTGGCCCTTGTCTCAGCCCCGGCTTCCGGCCGCTGTTCGGTTCTCCTGTTTTTCATCGCCGTGACCGTTTTCTTCACCTGCATCTTCGGGCCGGGAGTATGCGCGGGTGAAACGGTGCTTCAGTATAATGTGGCGCTGGAAGGGGTTCCGGACAAGAAGCTCCGTTCCGATCTGAAAGCTGCTTCCCAATTGCTGGCATTGAAAGACCATCCACCTGCGACCGTGAGCATCTTGAACAGGCGTGCGCAGGGGGACGTGCCGAGCTTCATCGATATTTTCAGGGGACAAGGATACTATGACGTGGATGTGCACTTCGAAATTGAAGAAGCAAAAAAGCCGGTCCTTGTTACATACCACTTCGAGCCGGGTCCGGTTTACCGATTCGCATCCGTCGAACTGACGTTGACAACCGCCGAAGAACTCGCGCGCCTGGAATTGCCTCACCCCGAGGACCTCGGCCTCAAGAAAGGGCGGCCCGCACGTGCCGCAACCGTCCTGGATGCTCAGAGAAAAATCGAAGAAAAACTGAAAAAAAACGGCTACCCCTTTGCTAGGGTGGATGAAAAGCGAGTGGTGGTCGATCACGAGACACAAGAAGTATCAGTGACTTTTCTCGTCACTTCCGGCCCGCCTGCACGCTTCGGATCGACAAGCGTAACCGGACTCGAATCGCTCGACGAAAAATTTGTTCTGGGAAAGATTCCATGGCGCAGGGGAGACAAGTTCGGTTCCGACCTCGTGTCGGAATTCCAAAAGCGGCTCACCAGGACCAACTTGTTCTCCCAGGTTCAGATCACACATGCCGACAGTCTCACCAGCGACGGAGAGCTTCCCATATCGGTAAAGG
>JAEZXS010000007.1 GCA_023442755.1 Pseudomonadota bacterium
ATCTTACCCTCAGCCAGGACCTTATGCTGAAAAACGACATTACGGGCTACCTCGAAAAGAACAGGCGTCTTTCCGAACCGGTTCAAACGGCCAGGAAAAACGCCCAGGCAATCTGCCGGTATGTGAAGGGCCAGGAGTACACGGATTTTGTACAGCAGGCATTGATCCCGATGCTTGACCGGATTCACGAACAGAGCGCCCGGATGAATGATCTATGGAAGGGAAAGCTGACCAGGCAGTGGGAACTGGATGAAATCCGCAGGCGGGCCGTCATGGTCGAAAGACAGATTTTCAAGGCTGCAACGGATGACACGAACCAGTTGGTGGAACGGTTCTTCTGGATCAGCCTCGTCGTTATCTGCTTCACCGTATTCGCGGTTTGCCTGGTCGGGGTGGGGATCATGCGCTCCATTTCCCGGCCGATAGCCGGTCTGACCAAGGTAGCCGGGCAGGTGGCGGCGGGCGATCTTCGGGATGCCGTACAGCAGCTCGGCATCCTGACAAAACGCACCGTTCACAACGGGGACCGGCCGGAGGGCAACGAAATCGGCCGGCTCTCGACGGCTTTTGCAGGCATGGTCGAATCCCTGCACTCCCTGATAGGGCATGTGAGCAATTCGGGGATACAGGTCGTAAGCTCGGCCACGGAGATTTCGGCTTCCGCCAGGGAACTGGAAGCTTCGGCAGCTCAGCAGGCCGCATCGGTAAACCAGGTGAGCGTCACCTCGCGTCAGATTTCCTCCAGCTCCCGTGAACTGGTGCAGACGATGGGCGGCGTGGTGTCCGTTGCATCGGAAACCGCCAACCTGGCCCAGGAAGGGCAGGCGGGGCTTCTGGGCATGGAGGCGACGATGCGCCGCCTTATGGACGCCACCGGTTCGATCGCTTCAAAGCTCGCGACCATAAGCGAAAAGACCAACAACATCGGCAGTGTTGTAACTACCATAAACCGGGTGGCGGACCAGACAAACCTGCTCTCGCTTAATGCCGCCATCGAGGCGGAGAAGGCGGGGGAGTTCGGAATGGGCTTTGCCGTGGTTGCCAGGGAGATCCGAAGACTTGCCGACCACTCCGCCGTGGCGACCCTCGATATCGAGCAGATGGTCAAGGAGATGCAGTCGGCCGTCTCGTCCGGCGTTATGGAGGTGGACAAATTCGTCCAGCAGGTGCGGCACGGGGGGGACGTCATAGAAACGATCGGCGGACAACTCGCTTCCATTATCGAACAGGTGCAGGCGCTTATCCCGCGGTTCGACGACGTCAACCAGGCGATGGAAGTGCAGAGCACGAGCGCGGAGGAGATAAGCGAGGCGATGCATCAACTGAGCGAGGGTGCGGAACAGACGCGGCAGGTGGTCTCCGAGTTCAATCGCGTCGTCGAACAGCTCACCGATGCGGTTCGCGTGCTCCAAGAAGAGGTCTCGAAATTCGAACTGGAGTCGGCCGAGCACCCGGAAGCCTGAGAACTGTCCGGGTGAACTTAAAGGAAAATTGGAGTCCGGCAGCGATATGCTCTTTCTGACCATGCAAATAGGGGACGATCCTTACGCCCTGGATTGCGCGAATGTCGTGGAGATCATTCCTATGGTCCCACTCAGGAAAATGCCGCAGTCCCCGCCTTTTCTCCGCGGTGTTTTTCAATACCGCGGGCAGGTGGTGCCGGTGATCGACCTGTGTTCCCTGGCCGGGTTCGGCAATGCGAGGCAGGTGCTGAGCAGTCGCATAGTCATCGTCCGCATCACGGATCCGGAAGGCCGGGACCGCGTGCTCGGTCTCGCGGCCGAGCGGGTGATGGAGACCATCAGGGCGGAGGATGCCGGCCTGGCGGAGACAGGGGTTGCCATCGAGAATTCTCCCTACCTCGGGAAGATGATTCCCGGCCCGCAGGGACTCGTACAATGCATCCGGCCCGAAGCGCTCGTCTCGGCTTCCCTCGGCCGCGTGCTGTTTCCCGTCGAGAAATAGGGGATTTTGCCGGGATGAAGGGTTTTACTCATTCGGCGGACGTCGAGTCCATGCTGCGCGAAAAGATAGGCTTTGGCGCCTATCCGGGCGGGACGGTCGACCGTTGCCTGACCCGAAGGATGTCGGCAAACGGAATGGACGACGAAGAAGCGTACCTGTCGCTGCTGTATTCGAGCAGCGAAGAGCAGGACGAACTCGTAGAAGAAATCGTCGTGCCCGAAACCTGGTTTTTCAGGGACTCCGAACCGTTCGTCTACCTCCGGAAATATGTCACGGAAAATATCGCCTCAGGCAGCATTAAAAGACCACTGCGCGCTCTTTCCGTGCCGTCTTCCACGGGTGAGGAAGCCTACTCAATCGCGATAACGCTGATGGAAGCCGGGCTCATGGAAGACGAATTTTCCGTGCATGCGGTTGATGTAAGCAGGAGGGCCTTGCGGAAAGCCGGAGAGGCGCTTTATGCCGGCAGTTCTTTCAGGGAAAAAGAAGATGAACTGCGCCGGAAGTATTTCGACGAGATCGGCTTGATGTTCCTGGTGCGTCCCGAAGTGCGTGCAGCGGTCCGGTTCATTCAGGGAAACGTTTTAGAGGAATCCGATCTGGGACCGGCCGAATCCTGCGATATCGTGTTTTTCCGCAACCTTCTGATCTACCTGGACGAGGCCAGCCGCAAGCGAGCGATCCGAAACGTGGAACGCGTCCTCAGGAAAGGCGGCCTGCTGGTTCTCGGCTATGCCGAGCCGCAGCATGTGTTCTTCCCGGATTTCATTCCGGTTGACCATCCTCGCGCCCATGCATCGCGTAAGTCGAGGGAAGAGATCTCGAACCGGTGCAAGTGCGGCCGCGCACTCCCGGTTGCAGCGCCTTCGGTAAAGACGGGCAGGGGGAGCAAGCTTCCCCCGAGGATCAGCCAGTCGCCGGTAAATGGGAAAAGGTCCGGCAGACTGCGCCCGGCTGCGGAACCGGCGCCCGATGAAGCCGGCGCAGTTCCGGCCGTGGATGAGCCCGACACGCTCAGACGGGCGCGCGTACTGGCCGATTCCGGCAGGTATGCGGAAGCCGGGGAACTGGTTGCCGAGTGCCTCAAAACCGATGCGGCGTGCATCGAGGCGCATTTCCTGCTCGGGGTTACCGCGCTGGCCCTCGGGGATGAGGAAAAGGCGGAGGCGCACCTGAACCGGGTTATTTATCTCAACCCGAATCACAACGATGCCCTGCTGCATCTGAGCCTTCTCATGGACCGGCTGGGCCGTAAAGAACAGGCGGCCAGGTACAGAAAAAGAATCGTGCATGCCGGGAAGGAAACCTTACCCGAGGTTGACGAATGAGCGTAGCTTGCGATCCATGCCCGGAGGGGCTGTGCGATGTTGCCTTATGAAGTTCCGAAGCTGGTTAATTGCTGGAAAAGCCAGGGGACGGCGGGGGACAGGACGTGCCCCGATCTCCACGAGTATATCGACTGCCGCAACTGTCCGACGTATTCGGCAATCGGCCGCTCTCTGCTCGACAGACCGCCGCCGGAAGGATACCTCGGCAACTGGGCTGCGCTGCTGGCCGAAGGCAAGGAACTGGAAGTCGCCGGATCGGTTTCGATCGTTGCATTCCGGTTGGCAGACGAGTGGCTCGGACTGAAAACCCGGACGCTCAAGGAGATCGTGCATTATCGCTCCATACACACCATTCCGCATCGCAGCAACCGAGTCCTGCGCGGTATCGCGAATGTCAGGGGGGAACTCCTTTTATGCGCGTCGCTCGTTGACATCCTGGGAATTACCGGGGGAGAAACGGTGGAATCGAAAAGCCAGGCCGCGAGTCTGAGGAGAATGCTCGTTATCGAGCATGCCGGTGAGCGGTGGGTTTTTACGGTCGATGAAGTGGACAGGATCTACCGGGTGTGCGACACGGAGATGCAGTCGGTTCCCGTCACCATCTCCAAGGACGCAACGGCCTATTCGCAGGCCATAGTGACTGCGGGCGAACGGCGTATCGCCCTGCTGGATGAGGAATTGCTGCTGGGGGCGCTCAGGAGGAGCTTGCGTTGGCAAGTGACGACATAAACCTGTTTGCCGATGAAAGCATGCTGGACCTCTTCCGCATGGAAGTGGCAATGCATTCCTCCGTGCTGGAGAACGGCCTGATAGAACTGGAGTCCGATCCCCAGTCGGCCGAGAAGGCAAATCCGCTGATGCGCGCCGCGCACTCGATCAAGGGCGCTGCACGCATCGTCGGCCTGGACATAGCGGTTCACCTTGCCCATTCGATGGAAGACCTCCTCTGCGCCGCAATGGAAAAACGGGTGATGCTCGATGCTCGTTCCATTGACGTCCTGCTGCGGGGAAGCGACGCTTTCAAGCGGCTGGGTCAGGTGGGGGCTTCGGAAATGAGCGCGTGGCTTCTGAGCAATCAGCCGGAACTCTCGGAACTCGAAGAGAAGCTGAAGGCGTGCATGACCGGAAGGCCTGAGCCCCCGCAGGCTGCAGCGCCGGAAGCAGAGAAAGTGGAAACTCCCGCGGCAACTTCCTCTCCCGGATCGGAGCCCGAACAAAGAAGCGAACCTGAACCGGAACCCGACCCCGCACTTCCCGCGCCAAACGCTCCGGCGCCGCCACCCGGCTCACAGCGGGAAATCCACGCAGTCATCCATCAGGAAGCCAAACCGGCCGCGACGACAACCCATGCCTCCCCGGGCGGAACGGTACCGGTCCTGGCGGAAAATCTCGGCCGGCTGATGGGCCTTGCCGGCGAATGCCTGGTGGAGTCGCGCAGGCTCCAGTCGCGGGTAAAAGACCTCTACGAGATGAAATCGCTCCTTTCCCAGGTCCCTCCGATCCTGGAAGAACTGAGAACGGCCGCGATGCAGTCGCGGAGCGGAGAGGACTCGAAGGAACTGGTCTCGGCCGCTCTCAAGGTCTCTGCCCGCTGCAGGGAAACCCTTCTTCGGCAAATCGAATCGTTCGAGACGTACACCCTCCACTGGGAAAACCTCTCCACCCGGCTCTATAATGAGGCGCTTGCGACCAAGATGCGCCCCTTCTGGGACGGCGCGCACGGTTTTCCGAGAATGGTGCGCGATATTGCGAGGAAGCTCGGAAAGAAGATCGTACTGCGGGTAACGGGGGAGAATACGAAGGTCGACCGGGATATCCTGGGCAAACTCGAAGCCCCTCTGACCCACCTGCTGAGAAATGCCTGCGATCACGGCATCGAACCACCCGAGGCGCGGACAGCGGCGGGCAAGCCCCAGGAAGGGACCATCGAGCTGAGTGCCTATCATCGAGCGGGAATGCTGGTCGTGACCGTTCACGACGACGGCAGCGGCATAAATGTCGAGACGATCCGCCGCAAAGTGGTCGAAAAAGGCCTTGTCTCGGCGCAGATGGCCGACAGCCTCACAGAACCGGAACTGATGGATTTCCTGTTCCTTCCCGGGTTCTCCACGGCCGGGGCGGTGACGGAGGTGTCGGGCAGGGGAGTGGGACTGGACGTGGTGATGAGTATGGTCCAGGAAGTCCGGGGCACCGTAAGCGCGAAGACGGCGCCCGGGTGGGGGACCATGTTCACCATGGAACTCCCGCTGACTCTGTCCACGATCCGGGCGCTCCTCGTTGAGATCTCCGGAGAGGCCTACGCGTTTCCGCTCACCCGTCTGGACAGCGTGGTGAGGGTCCCACGCGAACAAATCGAGACGATCGAAGGCAGGCAGTATTATTCCTTCATGGGGCAGAACATCGGGCTGGTTCCAGCCTGCCAGCCCCTGGAACTCGAATTCGTAAACCGGAATGCCGATGAACTGCCTGTCGTGGTGATAAGTGACAGGTTGAACAGGTACGGCGTTGTGGTGGAGCGGCTCATGGGGGAGGTCGAACTCGTTGTCCAGCCTCTCGACCCTCGACTGGGGAAGGTTCCGAACGCCGGCGCCGCCTCCGTTATGGAAGACGGTTCTCCCGTTTTGATTATCGATGTCGAAGACCTGGTGCGCTCGATCGACAACATGTTGTCGGGCGAGAGGGTTGCCAGGATCGAACGGGCCGAGTTGACGGCCGATGTTATCGCGAGGAAGCGCATCCTGGTGGTTGACGACTCGATCACCGTGCGGGAGGTGGAGCGGCGGCTGCTCGAAAACCGGGGATATGAAGTGGAAGTGGCCGTTGACGGCATGGACGGCTGGAATGCCGTGCGCATCGGTAAGTACGACCTGGTGATCTCCGACATCGACATGCCCCGCATGGACGGCATCGAGATGGTGAAAAGCATCAAAGATGCCGTCGAGACAAAGGATTTGCCTGTAATAATATTGTCCTACAAAGATCGTGAGGAAGACCGGATCAAAGGAATGGAGGCAGGCGCCAATTATTACCTCACGAAAAGCAGCTTTTATGACGAAAGTTTTCTGAAAGCGGTGGCGGACCTCATCGGAGATGCCGCTGAAGGCTGACGGCATTTTTGCCGACAGACCGGCAATAAGAATGTGCGCGGGAGCAATGTGTCTGTGGGAGCGGCTTGCAGCCGCGATGACTTCTCTGAACCATCGACAAAGACATCGAGGCTGAAAGCCTCTCAGATTGATGACAAACTCTAAAATCATCGTGATCGTCGTTCCGGCGAAAGCCGGAATCCAGTGTTTTCAAGCACTTCTGGGCCCCGACGCCTGCCCCGGACTCGATCCGGGGTTCGTCGGGGTGACGGATTTGCGGGCTTTATCAACAGTCTGCGAGGCTGAAAGCCTCTCTCACAAAGATGCATGACTTGCCCGGAGGCCGGCTGCACCATTTGGCACTCATTTATGTCGCTGGATATATCGATCTTGGGGAAACCCGACGTGCTTCGAATAGCTATTGTAAACGATAACCCTGCGGTGGGCGAAATCCTCAGGCAGGTGCTTCTCGGCGGGTCCGGATACCAGGTCGCCTGGGTGGCCGAAGACGGCCCGTCGGCCGTTCTGAAATGCGCGGAGGATCGCCCCGACCTGATACTCATGGACCTCGTCGCGGACGGGGTGTCGGCGACGTGCAGGATAATGCGGGAAACCCCCTGCGCCATCCTGATCGTTACATCCGATATGGGCGGCAAAGCTGGGAAGGTATTCGAGGCGATGGGCTGCGGCGCTCTTGACGTGGTTGCCACGCCGGTTCTGGGGCCGGATAGCCGCATAAAAGGCGGGAAGGAGCTTCTGGATAAGATCGCCAGGATATCGCGTCTGGCTACGAATCGCGGGAAGGGGGCCGATGAGTCCCGGGCAGGTCGAAAGCGGCCGATGCTCGTTGCAATCGGCTCTTCCGCCGGAGGACCCAAGGCGCTGGCGACTATCGTGGGGGCGCTGCCGGCGGATTTTCCCGGCGCGGTGGTTATCGTGCAGCACATCGACGCCCGGTTCGCACCCGGTCTCGCTCAATGGCTCGCCGGGCAGACGTCGCTGCCGGTAAGTCTGGTCAAGGACAGTCGTCCCGTGGCCGCGGGAACCATAGCGGTTGCCTGTGGCGGCAAACACCTTGTCGTCGCCCCGGATTGGCGCCTGACTCACACGGTAGAGCCCAGGGATGCGCCCTACATCCCTTCGATCGATGTCTTCTTTTCCAGTCTTGCCGAGTACTGGCCGGAACCGGCGCTTGCAGTGCTCCTGACCGGCATGGGAAAGGACGGCGCCTCGAGCCTGCTCCGGTTGCGCAGGGCAGGGTGGCACACGATCGCCCAGGACGAATCTTCCAGCGTAGTTTACGGAATGCCCCGGGCCGCGGCCGATATTGGAGCGGCGGCCGAGGTGCTGCCCCTTTCGGAGATTGCAGCCGCCATTTTGGAGTATTCGGTGAGAGACGCCTTCCCGAAGGGGTCTGGCGGCTGATCCAGGCAAAAAAACAAGGATGGAGCATGGCGATACCCGGTCAGTTGGCCGAACACAAAACAACGGTGCTTCTCATCGACGACCAGGCTATCGTAGGCGTGGCCGTTGGGAAAATGCTGAGCGGCGAGGCGGACATCGATTTCCATTTTTGCCAGGACCCTGCCAGAGCCATCAAAACGGCGATCGAAGTCAATCCGACTGTGATCCTGCAGGACCTTGTCATGCCCGAGATCGACGGCCTGATGCTCGTCAGGTTCTTCAGGTCGAATGAAAAAACGCGGGACATCCCCTTGATCGTCCTGTCTTCCAAGGAGGAGCCGCAGGTAAAGGCGCACGCATTCGAGCTGGGAGCAAACGACTACCTGGTCAAACTCCCGGACAAAATCGAACTGATCGCCCGGATTCGCCATCACTCAAAGGGCTATATCAGTCTGCTCGAACGAAACGACGTTATGAAGCGGCTGGCCGACGAACTGGCCGAAGCTGCCGATTATGTGAAGAAGCTCCTGCCCGAAACGTTTTCCGGGGAGATGCTCGGTACGGACTGGAGGTTTGTTCCGTCAACTTCTCTCGGCGGCGATTCTTTCGGCTACCATTGGCTCGATGACGACCATTTCGTGATCTACCTGCTCGATGTTTGCGGCCACGGAATCGGGGCGGCGCTCCTCTCCGTCTCGGTGATGAACGTCATCCGGGCCCAGACCCTTCCCAATACCGACTTTCGAAAGCCGGACCAGGTGCTTGCAGCCTTGAATGAAGCCTTCCAGATGGAAAACCACAACGGCATGTACTTCACCATCTGGTACGGCGTATTCGATAAATCCTCCCGAAGCCTGGTTTATGCCGCTGCCGGCCATCCGCCCGCACTTCTCGTGACCCGGGCAGGAGGGGCGAAAAAGCTGGGAGCGCCCAACATGATCATTGGCGCTTTCCCCGGGGCCGGGTATGCGGCGGAAAGTACCGTACTGGACGGACCTGCAAGGCTCTTCGTGTTCAGTGACGGCGCTTACGAGATCAGGATTTCTCCGGGCGAGGAGATGTGGGATTTCGAGTCGTTTGTCGAGTTGATGGCAACCCCGTTGCCCGAAGGGACATCGAGCCTCGACCGGCTCTGGGATTTTGCTGTGCGCGCCCAGGGATCGGCGGCGCTCGACGACGATTTTTCCATAGTGGAAGTGGATTTCAAATAAACAGAGCAGCGTAAAGGAGTTCTTGAATGGAAATCGAGGGAACAAAGAATCAAAACGCTTTTGTCATCAAGGTGAAAGGGCGGATGGATGCCGTCTCGACGCCTGAATTCGATAAAAAGTGCGACGAATGGCTGAACCAGGGAGAGAAAGACGTGGTCCTGGATTTTGATGGGCTCGAATACATCAGCAGTATCGGCCTGCGCAGCATCCTCGTTTTGGGCAAGCGGATCAAAGGACAGAACGGCAAACTTCATCTCTGCAAAATGAACAAGACCGTCTCCGGCGTTTTTCAGATGTCCGGTTTCGTTGCTATTTTCCCGGTATTCGATTCGCTGGAGGAGGCTCTTGGGAAAATTTGACAGGGCGCAATTTTCCTGGAAAAAACTGCCTGCCCGACTGGAATCGCTGGAGCCGTTCAGGCTCTTTGTCCTGGAGAAAGCCAGTGAAGCGGCGGTTGCGCCCGAGTGTGTTTCCAACCTGGAACTGGTCCTCGAAGAACTGCTGGTAAACGTGTTCAGTTATGCCTATCCCGAGGACCGGCCGGGGATGATGGAAGTCGGATGCGGAACCTTCGATGCCGGGATGTTTTGCATTCAGATTCGCGACTACGGGAAGCCTTTCGACCCTTTGAGCCTTCCCGACCCCGACCTCTCCCTGGATATCCTCGATAGACCCGTGGGAGGGCTCGGGATCCACTTTGTCCGCCAAAGTGCCTCATTGCTCCACTACGAATACGCCGAAGGTTCGAATCGACTGACCTGCTGTTTTGCCCAGAATACTTCGGATTGCAGCGTAGGTTCCATGACTCCGTAAGTCAGGAGTGCGGCAGTAACCGGTCCCCTTCATTGTGAATCGCGAAACACGGAGAATTGCGATGCTTGAATGCAGCGTGTCCGAGCAATTCGGCCTCATGTGGGTCAATGCCGGCGGAAGGATAGACGGTCTGACTTCGCCGCAGATCCAGCACTCGATTTCGGAGCTTATCCTCCGAGGGGAGCGGATCATCGTGGTCAACATGGAGGGAGTCAACTACATCAGCAGTGCCGGCCTCCGCGTCTTCCTGATGTCGCAGAAGGAATTGCAGAAAGTGGGTGGAGAGATCGTCCTGTACGGGATGGCTCCGCAGGTCGCCCGCATTTTCGAGACGGGCGGTCTGCTAAGCGTCTTCTCTACGGCCTCGAGCCGGGAGGAAATCGAAGCGAAAGCGGCTTCTTCCGGGGACCAGGGGGCGATGACCTCGACCAGGATCGGGAACATCGCTTTCAAATGCGTGCAAAAGCATGTCGAGCCGGGGATGTTCTCCGCGTTCGGTTCCCAGGAACCGCTCGCTCTGTCCGGGTATACGGAGAACGATGTCGTCGAGGTGAAGCCCGGTGAAATCCGCTTCGGGACGGGCCTCGCCTGCGTCGGCGACGACTACGGGGAGTACCGCGGCCTGTTTGGCGAAGCGATAGTGATCGAGCACAGCCTGTTCTTTTATCCCGCCATGAAGCGGTCGGCGGTCGATTTCATGCTCTTTTCGGGACAGGAGCAGGGGGGCGGCTACAAATTCTTTCACGGCTTCGGCTTCAACGGTTCGTTCAAATACCTTCTTTCCTTCGAAGGCGTAGAAGGGTTCGCGCAGTTGTCGGACATTGTCGACGGGGTCTTCGAAATCGTCGGCTCGGACAACCTGGGGATCGTTCTGCTCGCCGAGTGCAAAGGCCTGTGGGGCATGAACCTCAAGAAGGCGCCGACGGTCGAGAACGCACCCGCAAACGGTAAAGACATTTTCAATTCCGAAAACTTTCCGGAGTGGATGGAGTTTCCCATAGAACCGTCGGATTTCAACCACATCGTTCTCGCAACCGGCATTGCGGCACGAGACAGGGCGTCTGCCGGCGAGCGGCTGCGGGCAGCTCTTCCCGAGGACAACACCTTTCATATGCACGCCGGGGTCTTTTCCAAGGGCCCGCTCAGCAGAAATGCCGGGCAATTGGAACCGGAACTGGAGCGGATCAGCGGGGAACTGGAGATTTTCAAGGTTCAGCATGTACTCGGGCAGAGCGTCTTCGCGAGCGGCTTGATGGGAATCGTCGAGATCGGAAGGTAGACAGCGTATGGAACTTTGGATCGGGGCCGTAATTCTCGGGTTCATGTATGCCTTCATGACGATGGGGAGTTTCATCACCTTCAGGGTCCACCACTTTCCCGACATCACCGTCGATGGCAGCCTCACGGCAGGCGCCGCGGTATCGGCGGTCCTGATAGCAGCGGGGTGGGACCCCCTCCTGACCCTCGGAGCGGCGTTCGTTGCCGGAGCCATGGCCGGCGCGGTCACTGCCGTCATCAACACCCGCTTGAATATCGACGGCCTCCTGGCTGGAATCCTCGTTATGACGGGCCTTTATTCGATAAACCTTCATGTCATGGGCCGGTCCAATATCCCCCTGCTCAACCACACGACGCTCGTCACCTACCTGGAAAAGCTCAATCCGGGCCTGCCCTCCGAGGTTTGGGTCCTGGTCTCGCTCATCCCGGCCATGGCCCTGTTCTGGTTCTGCGTGTCGCTTTTCTTCAGGACGGACCTCGGGATGTCCATGATAGCCACGGGCAATAATCCTACGATGGCGGCCGCAACGGGCGTCAACGTGGAAAGCATGAAGATCGCCGGCGTGGCGGTTGCGAACGGCCTGACAGGCCTTTCCGGCGGGGTTGTCGCTCAGTACCAGGGATTTGCCGATGTCGGCATGGGCATAGGAACCGTGGTGACCGGCCTGGCGGCGGTTATTATCGGGGAAACGGTCATCCCGTCGCGCTCGATCTATGCGAAAATCCTCGCGGTCATTGTGGGTTCGGTGGTCTTCCGGCTGATGATAGCCCTTGCCCTTTCCGCCGGCATGAACCCTATCGACCTGAAGCTTCTGACGGCCGCTTTCGTTCTGGCGGCACTGGTACTGCCGAAATTTCTGTCCGGGTGGAGCGGTGGGAAAAAGGCCGCTTCCAGGGCCCGGCTTTTCAAAATCGCAGGCTTCGCCGCAGCGGCAGCAGTCCTGATAGTGTGGGGCTCTCGCTTCTTCTCACCGAGTACCCCGGTCACAGGAAAAACCGCACGGATCGGAGTCGTCCAGGTGCTGGATCATGCAATGCTCAACCTGACGCGGGACAGCTTCATGGACGAGATGAAGAAACTCGGCTACCGCGACGGCGAGAACTGCACCATCCTCTACCGCAACGCCCACGGGGACCTTGCGACCGTCAACACCATAATCGACGACTTTCTGCGTGAAAACCTCGACCTCTTCGTGACCATCTCCACCCCTTGCACCCAGGCCGCCATCGCAAGGGTCAAGGACCGCCCGGTCCTGTTTGCGACCGTTGCAGACCCGTTCGTCATCGGCGCAGGGAAGTCGGATACGGAACACCTGCCGAACGTCACGGGCGTTTACGGTCTGGCCCCCATGGACAAGCTCCTGGAAAACGTTCTGGCAATCGAACCTCGGCCCGTCAGGATCGGGTGCATGTGGGACCCGTCCCAGGCAAACGCCGTGCAGAATGTGGAAAATTTCAAGAAGGTGATGCAGGCCCACCCTGAACTGACATTTGTCGGGACCACCGTCGCCGGGACTTCGGAGGTCTACCAGGGCGCCCTGGCCCTTGTGCAGCAGAAGATCGACGCCTTCGTCCTTCCTCCCGACAACGTGGTCTACTCCGCCTTCGAATCCGTCATCAAAGTGGCGAAGCCCCGGAAAATTCCCGTCTACCTTGCGGACGTGGAACGCATCGGGGACGGAGCCCTGGCCGCCCTGGGGTATGACTACACTTCGAGCGGCATTCAGGCAGCCCACCTTGCAGACCGTATTCTCAAGGGGGAAAAACCCGAGGGGATGCCCTTCGAGCAGTACTCGAAACTGACCTTTGCCCTGAACGGCGACGTTGCCGCGGAGCTTGGAGTGAAGATACCTCCCGAGGTCGTTTCCCGCGCAAATCTGATCCATGGGAACAGGGGTGCTCTGGGACTCAAGTAAGCGAAGGGCGAACTGAAAAGATTGCGGTTTTTCCGTGGGAGCGGCTTGCAGCCGCGATCACACCGGGGCGGGCGGGAAGAGAGAGGCGGCTCGGATGCAAATTGGTATTAACCATGCTGCGTACATCACGGGGTACTCGGGATGATCAGGATCAGGGATTTTCACAAGCGTTTCAATGCCGGTTCGATCAATGAGGTCTATTCCCTGAGGGGGATAGACCTGGAGATCCGGCAGGGAGACTGGGTGACCGTCATCGGGACCAACGGCTCCGGGAAATCGACGCTTCTCAATGCAGTGGCCGGGACCTTCTCGCCCGATTCGGGAACAATCGAGATCGAAGGAGAGGATGTCAGCCGGAAGAAGGACTTCGAGAGGGCGAAGTATATCGCCAGGGTTTTTCAGAACCCGTACATCGGCAGCGCCCCGGAGATGAGCATTGCGGAAAATCTCCACCTGGCGCAGCTTCGGGGGAAGAAGAAGCTCATGAAGGTAGGGCTGAACGCGGCACAGCGCGCCCGGCTGAGAGAGGAGGTCCGGCAGCTCGAAATGCAGCTCGAGGACAGACTGGACAATAAAATGGGGACGCTGTCGGGCGGCCAGCGCCAGGCGGTTACCCTGCTAATGGCGGTGATCAACCGGCCGAAGGTCCTCCTGCTGGATGAACACACCGCGGCCCTCGACCCCAAATCCGGCGCCCAGGTCATCCACCTGACGAAAAAGTTCGTAGAAAAGGAAAACTACACCACCCTCATGGTCACCCACAGCATGCAGCAGGCCCTTGAACTCGGCAACCGCACCATCATGATGCACCAGGGCCGGATCATCGACGACATTTCCCTGGAAGAAAAACAACGGTCCACGGTGAACGATCTTCTCGATCGGTTCGCCGACCTGCGGAAAAGAGAGCACCTGACCGACGACATGCTCGAACGCCTGCGGCGCAGCTACTGAGCCATTGCTCCCAGTCGTGAAAAAAGGGTTGCAGCCTCTCGACTGTAACCCTTAACTTTTTTTGGGAGGCCAGACGGTGTGAGCGAAAAGCCGAAAATCATCTACACGATAGGGCATTCGACCTTGAGTCTCGAAAGCTTCATCTCCCGGTTGAAAGCACACGGGGTGGAGCTTCTGGCCGATGTGAGGACGGTGCCGAGGTCGAGGTTCAATCCGCAGTTCAACAGGGACACGCTCCCCGGCGCCCTGGCGGGAGCGGGGATCGGGTATGAACATTTTCCCGGCCTGGGCGGCCTGCGCCATTCGAAGCTCAAAGATTCGCCAAATGCCGGATGGCATTCAACAGCCTTCAGGAACTATGCGGACTATATGATGACGCCGGATTTCGAGGTCGGCCTCAACCTGCTGATTGCGGCCGCAATCGAAAGGCGCACGGCGATCATGTGCGCGGAGGCGGTCCCCTGGCGCTGCCATCGCAACCTGATCGCGGATGCTCTGACGGTTCGCGGATTCCAGATCGAACACATCATGGACGATCGAACCCCCCATCGGCATGTCATTACCCCCTGGGCTCACGTTTCCGGCACGGAAATCACCTATCGCGCCCAGCCTGCATGAAAAGAATCATGAGCCGGCCGGCGCTCACATAATTGCCATCGAGCGGGAAAAGTATCCAGGAGAGCTCGAGCACAGACTCTAGGAGGAGCACCGTGGCGCAGCTTCTTTTCTAATTGAGCCCGATCTGTGGATTAACGGTTAAAGCGGCCGGTGCGGCGGTTCCCGGTGCGAACAGCAGAAGGTTCTCGAGGGTCTCGCGGTGTTCTGCAATGTAAAGCATCTTGCATGCCAGTTTGCCGCGGGATCTTTACCATCCCCGAAAAGCTCGGCCTCCACAAGCTCCCGGTGGGAATGCCGATAACAAAGATGTCGCATTGAGACTGCAGGGCTTGGCATGCACGAGTGTATGGAAAATCCTGCAGCAAATCGCATTTCCCTTCCTCTCCGAAATATGACGGCATACTCCCGCACGATCCCTGAAATTAAGCTCTTTTCCAGTCGAAAATGCCCATTTGACAGAATGGGCATGCGTGTTTCGAGATGATACGCAGGTGTGAAAAAAACAGGAGGTGCAGACGATGATACGAAAAAACATCCTCTGTTTATACGCACTTATAATTTCGATACTCCTGATCGGCAGCCCGACCTGGGCCCGGAGTGGAATGGGCGGATTGTCCAGTGCCGTTGACGGAAATGCTGCCGGTTCGTTTGTTACCGAAATGAACACGCTCACTCTTCCCGATTCCGAGTATCTGGCCGGAGAGATTACACTGAATATCCTGCCCGAGGCGTTGATCGGGTGCAGGTCCCCTGAAGAGCCCGGATGCGGGGCATGCTGCTATTCCGATGGAGGGCAATGTATCGCGATGAGATGGACATCGGATGGGAGAGGCGATATCGAACCCTGGTATAATCAGCTGGAAGTCCTGAAAGAGTGGCCTCATCACTGTCTTCGATGCGCGCAATGTTCGAAGCGAAGCGAGCAGCAGCTTTACCGGCTTCTCTCCGACGGCATGATTTGTGACTGTGCAGGCTTGGAAATCGGCATCGATCCCTGTTTTTACGCCGCCAGTTGCGAATGCTGGTGCAGTCGGGTGGAAATTCTCAGTAGAGAGTGTCCCTTCACGCATTGAGCAAAACTGCAAAACGCCGGGCTTGAGCGCTGCAAACCTCACTACCATGCCCGTGTCATTGATGTTCCCGGCTGCTCCGGTTGGGTCGCCGGTTCTCCGAGGCGCACTGAGAGAAAAGCAAAAAAGGCGGAAAGGCTGTCATGCCTTATCCGCCTTGGTATTTTCTGGTGGGCCGTCAGGGTCTCGAACCCCGAACCTCCTGATTAAGAGTCTGAAAAAAGCCGATTCTTGGAAACCATGATCAGCCTGGGATTGAGTCCCATAGGGGGTTTTTGGTATACAAGGAATGGAGCGATAAGAATCAGTGTATGTCATCATTGCGTTATCTCTGTCGCCAACTGCCCCCCTCAAATCCTCTAACAGCCGACGATCTCCCCTGAACCCAATTTGGATACCGCTCGAATTGGGTAGCCGAAGCCGCTCTTGACACACTGTGCAGAATTAGTACACACTTGATTTCTCGTGACAACGAACGGGGGGGCAAGCAGGTCGAAAAAGGACTTACTTCTTATAAATCTTAATGAGAGGGCGAGGGCTACATGGATGAATGACAATTCATTGCAGGTAACCATTCTCGAACGAGCCAAGCAGTTCCTCGGAATGCAAGGGCAATCATCCAATGCTACTGACTTGTATACTTTGCTTGTTCACTATCGCAATCAGATGCATCCCGACCGATATGCGGATTCGGAACTCAAGAAGAGCGCCGAGGAGAGATTTAAGCAAACGGAGCAACTCATACAAGAATTACGAATGTATATTGAAACGGAAATTATTACTATGCCACCTGCACTTTTGGAATGTAATAGCGCATCATACGACTACTTTCACTCATTATCATCTCTCGACGTTGCGATGCAGCAAATAGATGAATTAAAACGAAACCTTGAGACAAAAGATTGGCATATTGAGCAACTTGAAAAAAAACTCGCGGATAAGTCCGATAAAAAATTCGAAGATGAAAGGAAGCGCCTTGAATCACTTTATAAAATAAGTGGAAAAGGCTGGACATCGTTGGGTATCACTTTGGCGCTCACGGCATCTATCACTATTATGACGAAAATAGAGGATGTATCTACCAAAATAAAGAGGTATTTCCCTGTTGATGAGAAGTACTTTAATTATTTGATTCTATTTTTTCTCATTATTGTTATTGCACTCGCTATTAAACGTATTATTGAGAACTCCGTCATGAAGCGGCGTGTTAGGGAAGTTTGTTCGACAAAGACACCAGTTGATTTTGTTCGCAAATTGGAAAAGTATTGGGAGGAGGATGTTTATAATTTTGATGAAGAAGTAGCGGAGTTCACTGAGTACCAAGTCTTTCAGTTTCTCTATGGGTCAGAGCATTGGTGGAAAAAATGGTTATCGGCGCTGGGATTTGTCTATTTTCAGGTACAGACTGTAGATCAGCTCAAAGACTTCTTCATATCAACGCTCCTTCACAAAGAGCTAGCTACAATATCGCACGCTGACGGTCTTGATCGCACATTCAAGATCCGGCGGAAGCGAAGATAATTTGTCCAAAGTTCATCTCTGAAATGTGAATTGCTGGTATCAGTGTCCCCTCAGTACTAGATAAAAAGGTGATGGGTTCGACTCCTCTCGCCTGGTATCGCACGAGTCCTCGCAGAGATAAGGTAAGAGCAACCGGTCCGATTAAGCCATGACTTCAATTTCGCGAAAGGATCGCAAACCCTTATTGGTCGCGAGACCGTATTGAAAAGAAAAGGACTGACATCGGTTACGGGCCCCCGTAATCAATGTGAAGACGGCCTTCAATGCCGCCGTAAAACAGCATATGGTCATGCCGTGAGCAAGCCTTAAGGACGTACAGGAGATTCTGGGTCACAAGACCAAGGCAATGAAACTCCGCTATGCGCATCTTTCCCAGGAGCAAAAGAAGAAAGCTGTCAACCTGCTTGATGGGCTGATGGCCACCCTGGGTGCCACTGGCACAAAAAGCATTACCCCACAAAAGTGTCACAAAATTGAAAAGGGGTCACAGCCTTCCGACTGTAACCCCTTGGAATTTTCTGATGGGCCGCCAGGGTCTCGAACCCCGAACCTCCTGATTAAGAGTCAGCTGCTCTACCGTTGAGCTAGCGGCCCGAAAAGTTTCCTTTGGTTACGCCCGGCAGGAATCGAACCTGCGACCTGCGGATTCGAAGTCCGACGCTCTATCCAACTGAGCTACGGGCGCTCCCCAAACGAAGCTGCAATAATACCAGATCGCCCGGCGAAGTCAACAGGGAAAAGCCCGCAACTGAAGAGAGCCTGAAAGCGTGGCCTGGAAAGGATCAGAAGGGGATGGGCGCTGCCTTGTGGGCCTCCAAGATCCAATATTTATTTGCTTTCCATAAACATTATTTCGAAGGAAACCGTGATCGGGGAGGCGGGCTGTCCGCAGACTCACACTCATTGGCGATCATGGGGACAGCGGTTCGTATGCCGGCGATATCGGGGCGGTTCCGGCAGGGAGCATTATACGCTCTGAAAAATCCGGTAAATCGGGTAAAATTATAAATTTGAACTACAGCATACATCCGGCGGCTGCCCGGGGGATACCGGGCACTGCACGGGCAGGAGCAATATGGCGTTTATAGACCGGGAAGTCCGAAGGCTCTTCGGAAAAGCCATCAACCACTACAAGCTGATCGAGGCGGGAGACAGGATCGCCGTTGCCGTATCGGGAGGAAAAGACAGCATGCTCCTCCTGTGGCTCCTGCGCGAACGGCTCAGGCGGATTCCGATCGACTACGAACTTACCGCCGTCCACGTCGATCCCGGGTTCGACACCGAAACGGGAGACCTTCTCGAAGATTATTTCCGGCGCGAAGGGTTCCGGTATGAAATCATCCGCACCGATCACGGGATCAGGGCGCACGGGCCCGAAAACCGCGAAAATCCCTGTTTCCTGTGCGCCCGCCTGCGCAGAAACGTCCTTTTCCGGAAGGCGCGCGAACTCGGCTGCAGCAAGATTGCGTTCGGCCACAACCAGGACGACCTGATAGAAACGCTTCTCATCAACATGTGCTACGGCGCGCAGGTCGCGGGCATGGTCCCGAAGCAGGAATTCTTCGGAGGCGAGATCACGGCCATACGGCCGCTGGCGCTTATCCCGGCGCCGACCGTCCTGAAGATGGGCAAGCGGATCGGCATACCCGTTCTGCCGACGAAATGTCCGTCTGCGGGCAAGACCCAGAGATCGGAAATACGGACCATGCTGGACGGGCTGTACAGGAAGAACCCCAAGGTCCGGGGAAACCTGTTTCATGCCATGAGCAACATCAATTTCGAATACCTGCCCCCCGGTCTTCCGGCCCGGGGGAAACGCGGGCCGGCCGGAATTCCCGAACCCGATTGCATCCGTGACGAAATGGAACCGGACTCCTCTCCCACCATGGAC
>JAEZXS010000035.1 GCA_023442755.1 Pseudomonadota bacterium
CTCATCGACCCCGCGAGGCTTGGGAGGAAGCCCGAGGTCGAGCGAGACGAGCGGAGGCCTTTCGCGCCTGAAAATTTCGAGAGCTTCCTGCCTGTCGGCGGCGAGAAAGATCCGGTAGTCATCGCCAAACGCCCATTTCATAGACAAGAGAATACTTTCGTCATCATCAACAATGAGCAGCTTGGGTTTTTCCATTTCTCAGCCTCGTCGCTAGGGCTTTTAACCTGTTCTCCGACTACAGAACCCCTTTCAGGGTTCCCAATACGTCACGGCCGCAATCTTTCAGGAGGAATGTCCAAATATTATGATTATTGGGGCGATTTGTGAAGGGAAAGTCCGCGAGAGCGCGGAGGAAGTGTTGTGCTCTTCCAAGTCGGAAATAAAAAAGGCGGGGAAATCCCCGCCCCCTTGCCATCTGAATTTTGACTTTTAGAATTTCACCCGGCGCAGTCTATACAGACCAAGGCCGGCCAACCCGAAGCCCAGCAGCAGAAGAGTGCCCGGCTCCGGAACAACCGCCTCAAGGGTCATTGAAGGCCCAAACCCCGCACCGCCGGTACCGCCGAGGGTAAAAGAGGCCGAAAACCCGAGATTAGTTACAGAGATGGCGGGACCCGCAAATTCTCCGGTGGGCGTATTTACATTCCCCAGCGACGTCGTCACGGGCAAGATGCCACCGGAAATATTGGTGGCTCCATCAAAAGAATGCGCCGAACCCGTTACGGCAACCGTCGAAGTTCCACCCACGCTGAAATTGGACGAAACGAGGTTGTTAGCCCCACTCAGCAGCGAGTCGGTGACGGTGACCGTAAAAGATTTTCCCGCAACAAGAGTTTTCCACCCGGTGCCGGTCAATTGGAGGCTGTAGTAGCCGACTCCATTCATGTATTGTATGGTGTTGCTGATTGACACGGTGCCGATGCGGATACTGCCGAAGCTCCCGTTTGTGGCGAAGATCGCGTTCGATACTCCCAGCATATCACCGGCACCGCCGTCAACAACCGTGTATGAGTTAGCGCCATCGCTGAAAGTCACGCTCATGGTTGCGTGAGCAGCCGGAGAAAGCACGAACGGCATTGCTATCACGATCGCGACAAAAAGCAGCTTCTTGAGTTTTGCACCCTTCATTTTCACCTCTCCTTATTCTGTTCGGTCCATCACCGTTAGCGTGTAGCCTCAATTAGTGCAAACGGGATGCCATAGCCCGGACCATTGGAGAGATTGCATTCGTATGTCATTGCAATTATTGGTTATAAACGGATGTAGTCCAGTACGGAAATGTGCATACTCGGAAGGGGTGCTACATTGAGAAAATGTAAAGTTCACGGACACCAAACGGGGTGCGGCAGGGGAAATGAGCAGCCATCTATCAAAAAATCCTACATTATCCATATGTTGGCACATTAGACCCGGAGAAACTGAAATTTGTAAAGTATTTGGACACTGTAATTACCGGCTGCACGTAAATATAGCTTCTGCTTATTTATAAAGCATTACGGATGGATACGGAGGCTTCCCCGGAAGGGTTGAAGCGGGAAGGTCAGGTGTTTTCGAAATCAGGGCCTTCTGAATTCAGAGGCAAAAATATGCGGAAAGTGCTCCCGGAGCCTTCCTGGCTGTTTACTTCGACCCTCCCCCCGTGCGCCTCGACTATCATTTTGCTTTGATACAGTCCTATTCCCGATCCGCTGTCCTTAGTGGTTTTAAAGGGTCGGAAGAGATCCTTTCTGATGAAATCGCGGGACATTCCACAACCGTTATCGCTGACGGAAAAGATGATATTCTCCCCCTGGACGTGGGTTTCGATCCGGATTTTGCACTGGTCGGCTCTCGATTCGTTGGCGTTCAGGATAAGGTTGAGCACAACCTTCTGGATCTGTTCCGGATCGAGCCATGCTGCAGGAACCGGCTGAAGGTCCGCTTCGAGTTCGCTCGTAAGATTCAGTGCGGCCAGCGTTGCATCCACTATCTCATTCAGATTGCATTCACGCCTTTTCAGTTCGAACTTCTGGTTTATCAGGGCGAGCTGCGTACACATGTTCTGGATTTTTTCGCGGCTCTTGGAGATCAGCTTCAAAGCATCCTTTCGAAACTCGGGCTTGTCATAGTGGATGGGAAGATTTTGAATGGTAAGAGACAAAGTGGACGCGACGTTTTTCAGGTCATGTATAAAAAAGGCGGACAGGGTCTGGAAGGCATGCATCTCCTTGGCCCGGCCAAGGCTTTCGAATAGTTTGTTGTTCAGAATGAGAACGGCGGCCTGATCGGACAACATTTTGAGCAAATCGAGATCCTCGAGTGAGAAAGGCTGCCCTGTCTTTTCATTCAAAGTCATTATGCCGACGAATTCGCCACCGGTAACCAGCCGGGAAGAAAACCGAATTTTGAATTCTTTCAAAAACCGCTCGGAGATCCCGTTCGATTCCTCGATATTGGAAATGAAGTCCACCGGCTCCTTTTGGTATCGCATGTGCTCCATCAGCAGCGCCAACTCTCGCTCCGAGTCCGGATCGATTGCGCGATCGAGCGTCAGCTCGGTCGAGCCCCCAAGCACGCATTGCCTGGAATCATCGTCGATAAGCCAGATGGTTGCGGCGGACGCGGTGAATGTTTCCGATACGGTTCGCGTTATGGCCGTGCACAACTCCCGGATATCCGTCAGAGATGCTGTTTCGTGACTGAATATCGTCCATATCTTCCGGTAATCGTAGAGAGGTCTTCGAAAATGCCTCTGTACAAACCTTTTGATCAGGTAGCGAATGTGCGCCGAAAGGAGAAGAGCGGTGAGCCCCAACAGGGCGAGGAAAAAGATGAAGACGCTTTGAAAAACTATATCTCCGATATGGAGATAAGTCGCCACCTTGGCAAACACTCCCACAATAAGCAGGTAGGAGGCGACCGCGAGCACCGTTATCGAGCTATAGAGAAGCTCTTGTGAAACGTAGATGTTTGCGCTTCTCAACCGCATGCGTACCGCAGAAAAAGTGATCAAAAGGTTAGAAACGATTATTATCGCGTCATGGATCGCAAACGACTGGGTGTTGATGTTCCAAAACAGCAACACCTGGGTGGCCACGTAAATGCGGCCGGCAAAGATAGAGCCGATGCCGAGGATGAAGAATTTTATCTGCCACCTGATCCCTCCATGAGAGGTTCGAAGGGTCTTTTCAAGGTTTGTGAGAGCCTGTGCCGAGGAAAGCAGGAAGAGGATATGCAATACCAGCCCGGGCCAGGCGAGGGGGAAAACCCAATCATCGTAGTAGCGGTAAACCGCGGGGGAGGCCAACAGTTCTGCTCTGTAAAGAAATACGAGCAGAAACGGAGCGGCCCCGAAAAACCCAAGCAGCCATTTCCACCTTTTGATGAACTCGACATAGTTCAGGCGGGCATAACTAAAGCTGAAAAAAAGCCAGCAGCCCGGGAAAAACGCCCCTGCGCTCAGAGCCCATTTCTGCCACATGACGGCGTCATTAGGCAGGACTGCCTCGTGGCAGAAAAGGTTGAACAGGTTCTCAAATGCCAGAGCGATCATCCCGATCGCGAAAAACCGAAAGGGAAAAGACCGGAAATCTCTGAAAAGCAGGATTGCCCCACCGGACGCAGCGCACAGCGTTACACTCGCCAAAGCAAGTACCCGGTTTATATTGTCGAGTTCCAGAAGCATCGAGAACCTCTGCCGAAAATCTGAATTTTATTCATGGAACCTGGATACGAATATTGGCCCGGGCATTTAGATACGGGACGGGTTGTCGAATGCCCCGGCAAAGTCTTGTGAAGTTGCGTAAATGTGCCGATTATCTCTATAATGGGCATCCGGCGGATCGAAGAACCTGAAAGAATGATTTTGCATCAATAGCCCGAGTATCGCCAGGGAGAATTGATTGTTTTCCTGTCTTCCGTACAAAAAACATGTTACTTGGCAACTTTGGGTAGCAATTCGATCAGCACTTCGCTGCTTCTCAGCGCCGGAGCGCCGGCGTTCATGCAAGGAGGAAGTTGCCCTGCCGTCGAGTAACCTTAGCCTCAAGATTGGAGAATCTCGATGAAGACATTCATTCGCGGCAACCTGTTAATTTCTCTGCTCGTCCTGCTGGTTGCATGCGGGGGCTCTCCCGAGACCAAAAAAGCGCGTCATTTCGAGAATGGTGATAAGTTCCTCGAACAGAAACAATTTCGGGAAGCTATAATCGAGTATGGCAATGTAATTAAAATCGATCCAAATAACAAACAGGCTTACAAAAAGATTGCCTCTGTTTTCATTCTCACTCAAAACCCGCGCGAGGCATTGTCTTTCTTCCAGAAGGCCAAGGGAATCGACCCTGACGATCTTGAAGTGAGACTAAAAGTCGCCCAGCTTCAAGTTCTCCTGGACAAAGTAAAAGACGGGCGGTCCGAACTTGAGTTCATACTCGAAAAAGCACCCCAAAATGAAGATGCATTGAGCCTGCTGGCCGAAACAGCCCGAACGCAGCCCGAGATTTCCGATGCCGTTTCGCGCCTCCAGGCCGTAAGACCCGAGGCCAAAGATATCCCGAGACACAACCTCACGCTCTCAATTCTCGCATTGAAAAGAGGCGACCTCAGGGGCGCTGAAAATTACCTGCTGGACGCGCTGAAGGAAAACGCCAACTTCCCGGAGGCCCATACGGCCATGGGAGATCTGGCATCGATAAAAAAAGACTATCTAACGGCTGAAGCCGAATACAAAGCAGCCTCCGATATGGCTCCCGGCGCATCGCCAATTCAGATCAAGCTGGCGGACTTCTACTTGTCCCGGAACAAACCGGAAGAGGCGAGACAGGTTTTGACCGGTGTTCTTGAAAAATCTCCCGAGTTTTTGCCTGCTCTGAACCGCATGGCCAGAATTGCCCTCGCTCAAAAGGACCTCACGCAATGCAGTGAGATTCTGGACAGGGTTCTAAAGAAAAGTCCCGAAGATGTAGAAGCCCGTATCACTCAGTCACAGTTGCTTCTCGCCCGTAGCGATGCGGCGGAGGCGAAAAAGATCCTCCGGGAGCTGACAGCGGCGCGTCCCGACCTGCCGTTTCCCAAATATCTCCTCGGGCTCGCGTATATGAGGACCCAGGAAATGGCTGATGCCCGGACAGCCTTAAGTGCTGCGATCGATCAAAATCCCAATTTAATCGACGCCGCCATACGACTGGCGGAAATAGACATCCGCACCGGGTACCGCAAATCGGCCTATAGCGTCCTTATAAAGGTACTGGAGAGGGACCCGGGCAATCTGGAAGCCTGCATTCTCTTGCCCGACGCCGTCGAAACTCCGGCCGAAATCGCTCAGGCGCTCAAGCTCACAGAGCAACCCCTGCTGCTGCAATTCAGAGACAATCCCTCGACCAGAATGGCCCTGGTTTCACTCTATTTGAGAAGAAACGAGCTGAAAAAAGCAGAAGAACTGCTCAACCAGTGGCTGGCCGGCGATCCCGGTTCCGTTGAAGCCCATGCGGCAATGTCGAAGCTTTTCCTGCAGAAGGGCGATCCAGCCCAGGCAGAACGTGAAATCGCAAAAGCGGCCTGGGGTTCTCCTGAGCCTTCCATCGCCAAAGTGATCCTCGCCGAACTTTACTATGGAAGCAACAGGCAGGCGGAAGGCAAAAAGATATTGACGGACATTCTGGCCGCCGCACCCGATTTCCTGCCCGCCTCCTTCTCCCTGGCCGGAATGGCCTTCCAGGAAAAAGACTACGCCGAGTCTACCCGCCTGCTGCAGGAAATTTTGAAAACCAATCCCGGCACTGTGGATGCCCTGGTGTTGATGGGACAGAATGATCTGGCCCAGGGCAGGCTGGATGAAGCTATCCGGAACTTTCAGGAAGCCCGCAAATTAAATCCAGCCTCTTTCCCCGCACATTTCTTTACCGGACTCGCCCACTTTCAAAAACGCGATCTGGCTAATGCCAGGACCGCGCTCGAGGAGGCATTCAGGATCAACCCAGAGTCCGAAGATGTCAGGGTCCGGCTGGCTGAACTCGATATGGCCTCCGGAGCTTTCCAGCAGGCCGTTCAGCACTTGGAATTCCTCTCGGCAAAGGGACTTAAAGACAACAATTTATACGTGCTCCTCGGTTCGGCTTACCTGGGCAACAAGGACGCCGGGAAAGCAGCAGGTCAATTCCGGAAGTATGTTGAAGCCGCTCCCGACGATCCCCGGGGCAAGCACATGCTGGGGGGTGCGCTAAAGGCTCAGGGGAAGAATGCGGAAGCGCTCAAGTGCTTTGAGGACGCTTTGAAACTGTCCCCCGACATGCTGGATTCGCTTTCGGAAATCGTCGCCATCGATGTATCCGAGAAGAAGTCCGATGCAGCACTCAGCCGCGTACAGAAACAGATCGAGCTTTCCCCGAATCCCGGATTGTATCAGCTGCTGGGCAAGGTCTATGTTGTTCGGCAGCAGTATGAAGATGCCGAAAAAGCGTTCTTTAAAGCAATCGACCTGGAACCCGGCGATGTTTCGAATTACATGGGACTGATTCAGGTCTACAACGCCACCAAAAGGTATGATCTGGCAATATCCAGGATAGATGAACTACTCAAGATAAATCCCAAAAATACTGCGGCTCTTATGCTTCTCGGAATGGTCCGGCAGCAGATGAACGATTTCCCGAAAGCGAGAGATGCTTACGAAGCCCTTCTTTCGATCACTCCCAGTTACACGCCTGCAGCGAACAACCTTGCCTACATTTATTGCGAATACCTGGGTGACGTGGAAAAAGCGCTGCGGCTGGCTCAAACCGCCAGGGCCGCTGCACCCCAGGATCCCAATGTCGCCGATACGCTCGGATGGACTCTGTACAAGAAGGGCAACTTCGACTGGGCGCTGACATATATCAAAGAAAGCGCAGACAAGATGCCCGACAATGCCGAAGTGCAATACCATCTTGGTATGACATACTACCAGCTTGGCAATTCGAGTGAGGCAAAGAAAGCACTGACCAGGGCGTTGGAGGGAAAACAGGATTTCCAGGGAATGGCGGAAGCAAAGAAGACCCTGGCCGAAATACAGTAGGCTGGCACAGCGGTCCTATGGCGGGTCGATATGAAGGTTTCGAAAGAGGAATGCCGCTGACGCGAAACCGACGTCAACGGGTGTCGGGGCACTCGAATGGTGCCTGTTTTTTTGCGGGAGCGGGTTGCAGTCGCGATGGCGGAACGCGACGCTAACTGCGCGAATGCGAAAGATACTTCTCCGCTTTTGCAAGGATTACCGTCAGCAGGGAGAGCCAGGCTATCCCGATCCCAAAGAATGGAATTCCGCCATATGTATGAAGGGGCCCGGAAAGAAATCTTCTGTCCCAGTATATTGAGAGCAATACCAGTACGGCAATTCTCAACCCGTTCTTGAAGGGGATTATAAATAAAGACGCCGCGACCAGCAGGACTCTCGAAGGGTACTTTCGCAGGAAGTAATGCATATACAGCAGGCTCATCAGCATCAGGGCCAGACTGGAGCGGATTCCACTGCACTGTTCCGCCACTTCTATGGTGAGGCCCGGGAATGAGAGCGTAAAACCCTCCCGTATCGGATACAGACCCAGGAAGTCCATAATCCACGCCGCGGACCAAAAAGACATGACCTGCAGGAACCAGGTGATCCGGCTCATGACAAAGTCGGGAATCGGCACTGCAAACAGAAGCAGAAGAACGGCGAACGCTCCTCTCCGAAATGCCCCCGCCCCGAAGCATAGTATAAAACTGCCTATCAGATACAGGACGAAAGCAAATGAAACGGCGCTGAAGTAGTCATTCTGGGTGAGGCCGCTTTTAGCCGCATTTCCCAGGATGAATACAACAGCGGATGCAAAAACGCATCCACCGCCTGCCGCATACGAATAATTCAATTGCTTGAATATGTTGCCGCGCTCCCTGAACAGTACATATCCGGAGATGGCGAACGTAACTGGGACATGTGAGTACATGTCGGATTCCGACGCCAGAAGATTATATGCACATATGACGTACGAAATACCTCCGATCGTAAGCAGGGCGGCAAACCAGAGTATTCTCGCCTTTAACTCGGCACTGATTTTGTCAAACCCGATTTGTCTTGTTTTTATCTTGAACATCAGATTTTGCCTGGAGCCTTCCAACAATGCTCGAATCACCTGCACGCCTTGAAAGTCCAATAGCTGACCTTCAGTCGCGAACTCCGGAAAGAAACGCTTTCATACCTGACCAGACTATCCCTGTTCCGAAAGACGTCTTCATGAACTGGAGTGGCATAAGCCAGCCGAATATTCCGAGGCGAGTCTGAAAAGCTTTTCTCTATCCGATCGAGAACCACCTCCATTGTTTTGGCGCCGAATGGATTCGAAAGAATAAAGATCGTGCCCTCATCGTAGTCCGCCAGGGCGGCATCCTCGGTCCTCACCTCGATAGGGGCCTTCCGAAACCGCAGTTTTTCGGCATTGAGCCTGGCAGATGATGCAAGCTGCGGCGTGATTTCGATCCCTACACATTTGCGCACCGGCATGCGCCCGATTACGCAAAGAAACCTGCCAAGGCCGCATCCCACGTCGAAGACAACGTCGGATGGAGCCATCTGAAGCGGCCTGAGGAGCCTGGGTATCAATCTGTATTCAACAGGTTCATAGTGCACCCTGTCGTCAAACTGCGTTTCGACGCCGAGCCTCCCGCTCGGCAGCGTGATGGTGTCTATGCCGAGGAAACATTCGTAAAGCCTTGTGCAGGCCTTTTCGAAAGGGAAGAAAACACTTCGAAGTTTTTCCACGGGAAGGTTTCTCCTATTTTACTGAGCGTGTTTGCTCGACCTCAAGATGGGATATTCATCCCTGCCTGCGAGCGTAAATCATCATAGGCTGAATACGGTTCATCTGAAAAGGATTGTAACTGGTGGCACTTATGTAGAACTTGAAGCTATTTGATTCGAGGATTTTGAGAAGCTCGGATAAATCGGATCGGGAGCCGTTCATGTAGTGATGGTATTCGAGGAAAATCTTATCGATAAAGCCCAATTTTCCCGCCTGATCGAGATCCTTCATAACCTCCAGCTCCGCCCCTTCCACATCCAGCTTCAAAAGGTCCACCGGTTCAGTCACAGTCGAGGAAAGCCGCACCGTCCTGATCAACCGTGACTCTCCTCGCGCCTTGTGGTCATACAGGCCCATGGACAGGCATCCGGGACACGCAGAGTCGAAATAGAAGGGCTTCTCTCCATCCGTACCGCAAACCGCCACATTGTGGGCGCGAACAGAACCCAAACCGTTTTGCTCGATGTTTTGCACAAGCCGGCTGTAGGATTGCACGTCAGGTTCGTAGCACGTGATGCTGCTCTCGGGAAAGATCGTTTTGAAGAATAAAACCGACATCCCAATGTTACTCCCACAGTCTATGATTCTCGGATTCGGCTTATCACAGGCGAAATAGTATTCAGCCAGGATAAACATTTCATAGAAGAGATACACGAACAACTCGGGATTCAAAAAATCGACCCTGTAGTCGAGCACGGCAGCGCGAGACCGGTTCTTGCAGAAGCGGGACTGCAACTCGATATCCAGGTACGACTTCAGGACACGCAAAATGATGTTCCTGTCGTATGCTTCGGAACGAAGAATTTTGTATGCTCTGGCCACTACCCTGTGAATGGGGGTCGACATTTTGAACTTTCTATCTTTTTGGGTTGAACAATCCCGAAGCTCTCAAGAGCCCGCCGAAATTTTCGTCTTTCCGTGCAAGGAGGAGAAAAGCAGAGATATAGGCCAATGCGCACCCCAAAAACCCGGATGCGAATTTGTACAACAGGCTCGCTTTGACATAGTCCCTGGTCAGCAGCCACACCACAAGGACCATGGCCGAGGCCCCCATTGCATAAAGGTACACCGCCATATAGCGCACAAGGTCGGTACCGATCAGCTTGCGCATCATCATCACCTGAAACCCCATGGAA
>JAEZXS010000072.1 GCA_023442755.1 Pseudomonadota bacterium
ACCTTTTCCTGCTCATCCCAGTCATTCTGACCTTCGTCCCCAGCCTTCATTCTGACGAACCAATCGACCAACTGGGGATCAACATCTCCGTACCACCGATTCCACCAATCGCTGTGCTCTTGGGTCATCATGTCATCCACATGAGCCAAGAGAGCCTCCGCCCCACAACTCGCTTTCCTGTTCCATTCACCCTGCGTACCCCAGACATCATCTCTCTCGACTTCCAGAACCTCCGGTGACTCAAGTTCTTTCAGCTCTTTTGCCAGGGATTCGATGTACTGGATGTTTCCTTCCAGCTTCTCGACTCCCATTTGCAAACATCTCTCAACGAACCTGTTCACCACCTTCGTATCGGCCTCGATGATCTCCATCGCCCGATGCACTCTGTCCGCATCCTCCCATTCGCATCTCAGTCGCCTTTGCAGTTCTTCTATCCGGCGATGACGCGCTGTGCTGTCTTTTGCGTTAACGTGGGGAATCAGAACCTTGCTCTGTCCGAATGGCGTGTACTCGTACAGCTCCCTTTCCACCTGAGTCGTGAACCTGAAGCCCTTAACCAGCTCGTCGGGATGCATCTGCATTACGTCTTCTGCTTCGTAGACAGGCAGGCTGTCCGTTGTCCTTTTTCCGTATCCATTCAGGAACTTGTCAGGATCGCCTGCGGCTATCCGGTTCATGTCGCGACGCTCATTTGCCAACCAGTTCAGGTATTCCATGATCGAGTCTCCTTTCGCCTCAGACAGGCTTTTGTGATTGTGTGTGAGTGTGTGAGTAGGGACTGGCGGTGATAGTCAATCTCACCCATGTCTTTCCCTGTTGCAAAAACGCAACATCATCTTGCCAAGGCATTTCATCCTGCCTATGGCGTTCAATGCTTTAAATTCTCGGACGACGCTCCGGTCGAGACCGTTTAGAGCACGGAGTGTCAGGGCTATAGCCAGACCAAGCCCGCCTGAATTTGGGGAGCGAAGCAAAGCGGAGCGGGGATCTAAATTCTCATGGAGGGCTTAGGGCTGGGATGCCGCAGGCAGAGCCTTGACGCCCGTGCTAAGCGTAGCGGAATGGTTCGACCCGTAGCGGCGGCATGATTAGCCGGTAGGGACTATGAGGGGGCTAAGCAGTACTTCTTACAGGGCCGCGCACGCCCGGCTAGCGTAGCTATGCGCGAGGCCCCGTATTTGATAGGCCGAAGTGCAGAGCGTACGATAGCTGGCCTGCAATCCCTCCATTGCGCGCGGCACTGTTAGAAGTACCCTTGCCCGCGAAGACGGCCCGCTTCCGCTAAGGAAGGAAGGTCGGAAGGAAACCCCAGGTTGCCTTCCGTGCGAAGCACAGCCTGCGAAGCAGGGTTCCCAAAAGCATGAGGGCTGTATCGAGTGCTTTTGCTAATTGGGGTAAGAAGCTGCAGGGGAAAGAGGACATACACCGGGCATGAGGCCTGCGCGAAGCATTGCAGGGCGAGTGCCCGGCCATGGGACACGCAGTAAAGCACCAGTATGCAGCACACAGCAGATAGATCACTCAAGGCCAGTGCGCAGAGCGCCGACAGCGAGAGGCGCGGTAAGGCAAGCGCACAAAGAGAGCGGAGGCCGAAGGCCGGAGCGAACGTCCCCCTTCTCTGTCCTGCAGGACAGCACAGCATGGCGTCAGCTCTGAGCTTTAGCTCAGCAAGCGCGCGAAGCGCGCAGTCTTCGGCGTTGGGACAACGGCAGAAAATATCCAGAGATATGAGAAGGGGGGATCCAATGTACAGCTTCTCCAAATATGAAATTTCATTCAAATTATAGGAAAGCGAGTTAACATGAGCTACCTCATATAGCTTATTTGTCGGTGTTGTCGCAAAGGTGAATGTATTGGCAAGCAATGTTGACCTCCTTTGGCTCGATGCGGATCTTCCTCCTTCTTGCGTAGAGTAACGATACGCTGAGCAGCATAAGCTCCCTTGTATGCCATTTCTATTCGGCGGTATATCGTTTTGCACCTCCCTTGCTCCGGACAGCCCTCTTGGCTCCGTCGTTGCATTGGATTAAGACTTGTGCAAAAATGTGAAGCACGTTTGCATGATTCACATATAGGGCCAAAACATCTAGGCTGGTGCGGCGCATACACTGCACCGCTGATGCGCACGCTGTTTGGCATCGCATCATAAATATTCAAAGTACTCCAAATTCTGTGTGATAGGATAGAAGCCACATGAGCAGGCTACCAATTCCGGAAGAATTGAGAAGAGCTGTACTTGTAGAGGCTGGTCATCGGTGCGCTATTCCACGCTGCGGTCAAACAGAACTTGATATACACCATATCATACCTTGGGAAACGTGTAGGAAGCATGAATACGATAACCTGATCGCCCTATGTCCGGTATGTCATAGAAGAGCACATCAAGGTGAAATAGATCGCAAAGCGCTCCGAATTTATAAAACAAAACTTCTAGCTGATTTTGGACTAAATAATGGTGAACAATTCAATTCACAAATAATTGAGATAAAACGCCGAATATCTGAAAGGGATAATCGAACTCCTGGGTTTCTTTTCACTTTTGACTTTCCAGACTTCAAAGAACCTTCCGAACGCATAGTTTCTCGTAACATTGAAGCTTTGGGCAATGAGTTACTAGTAGAATTTAGAGAACGGCAGGACAATTTCAAGGAAATATACGGAGATGCTGAGTACACAATTCCATTTATCTTGCGGGGTGAGTATAGGATCATTCGCCGTGACAAGAACGTGATCAGCGTTAAATATTCTATTTACCAGTTCACTGGTGGCGCTCACGGTGGAATAGATACTCGCGTTCAAAATTTTTTACTTAAACCCTTCCAACCTGTTACTTTGACAGAACTTCTGAAGGATGATGATCAGTCCATTGTCTCCCTATCAGGTATTGTGAGAAGCCATTTGAACTATGATAAAAATCTAAACAATGAATGGATGATTCGAGGGACTGAGGCGAAGGAAACCAATTTTACTCTATTTAACTTAGAAAGATATGGCGTAACCTTTACGTTCGCAGAATACCAAATTGCTTGCTATGCAGCAGGAGAGCAAGAAATTTTTATACCCTATGATCATCTTAAGCAAATCATGAATCCATCTGTCTACCTAGCTGTATTGTACGATAGAATTGACCTTGAATAAGGTCAGAATCGTAAGAAGAGGGCAGTTTTGTAAGGGGTATGACCGAAAGGAGAGTAAGGCGAGGGTGGCACCTACACTCTTGACATTAAGGGGGCGCATGGCTGTGTGGCTGATATTAACTTCAAGTCATTTTCTGTAGTCAGGGATATTATTGACGAATGTCAAAAGTTCCGTTTTTAAAGAGACTTGCAATCTGGCGAGCTTACAACAAACGGTGTGTATATACGTCATCGCCAATTGAATTTCATGAACTCCACATAGACCACATCATTCCTGAAAGGCTTGCGAAAGAGCCTGACGAGCTAAAAACCTTGCTGTCGCATTTAGATTTACCGTTAGATTTCGATCTAAATTCCACAAGAAATCTTGTTCCATGCCGCAGCAACATCAATCTGTTGAAAGGCGGTCGCACTCTCAATGATGGCACTATCAAGTTTTTCTTAGATAAGGCTGCATCAAAAGTCGAAAAGGTCGAGGTTGAAGAGGCCACGATTAAACGATCCATTGAGAAAGATGATCTATTATTGCCAATAGGCGCCGCAATAGAGGAAGGTATTTTATCACAAGAACAAGCTATCTCTTATCTTCGCCAATGGGGAAGTTGCGGTATTTCTTTATCGGAACCTTTAGAATTTGAAGATCTCGTTATATCAGGAATGCTTCAACCTAGCCAAACTACTCAGCTCATGGATGAGCGTGTACGTCATGGAAATCCCCACGATCCAGGTCTCCTGTTGGAAAACCATGCTGGTGATAAAATCGTAGCTCTAAACTGTCGTGACTTTTTCGATGCAAAATCAAAGGGATACTACTCGGCAACTACATACGGCATGAAGATGGAGAGCTTTTTTAACCGCACTTGCGGTGTTATAAAAGCTCTATGCAAAGCAACAAGCCCAAAAGTATCATTTATATCTGCACCGCGGGTCGGTGTTCATGATCTTGCGCTTCTTCCAGTCAGCTTCTTGCCCGCAATGTCTGGAGATGAAGTTGAAAAACTGGGGCTCGATGCCCACAAAGGCACTTCTGTGAAGGCCTATGTAGTTTCAGGCCATGCAAAGGTCGCGGATGTATCTCAGCATTCTATCACCCTGGAATACGCTGGTATGGAAGGGACCCTATATGAGTGCTTCAGAGCTGATATTGACGGCGATGGAATCGAGGATATCTTGGTGTTCTATTACACTAGGGCAATTGGCGGAACTTTTGGGTATGGCGATGTCCTCATCATATCCCGACTGGGAGCAACGGAGTTATTCGTCAAGCGCGAATTAAGTTGACACTGAGTGGAATGCATGCATGGCAGCATTGGATCGAGATGATTTTCCGGAGCGAGTGAAGGACGTGCTGGCAAAACGAGTGGGGCTGCGCTGTTCGAACCCTGCATGTCGTAAGACCACGAGCGGGCCACATCTCGATCCAACAAGGTGCGTTAGCATCGGGGTAGCTGCGCACATCACTGGCGCAGCAAGGAAAGGCCCACGATACGACGCATCACTGGATGGTGCAGAACGAAGCGCGATCACGAATGCTGCCTGGCTATGCCAGGATTGTGCAAAGCTGGTGGACAGTGACACCAACCGGTTTACTGTTGATATACTTTTCAAATGGAAAGAGGCTACGGAGCAGGAGGCGTTTATCGAAATTGTCGGCAAGAACTTCTATCGACACTATTCACCTAGTCCTGCCGCCGTGCATAGTCCGATTCCGAAAATCCACGGCCTTGCTTACGAAGCTGCTCGGTATCTGCTGATTGACTCTGGTTGGCAGCCGCAGATGCACCATTGGTCCCATGGCAGCGACCCCGAGATGATGGCTGGCAATGGTAAATATTTCTGGGATAAAGGATATTGGGAAATCCGTCACGCATGTCCGACTGGTTTGGCGCACTGCACGTTTGCTTTCACGGACGTGTATGGGAATGTCCTCGTTGTGGGAACTTCGGGTGAAGTTTATGTGGACTTTGGTGCGATGGCAATTGTAAGGGGGTGGCAATTTGAACGTTATGAGAAAATATCATAAATAAAAATGTTAGTTATAGGATGAGGATCGCAATGGTTAATGACGAGGATATATCAAAATTTTCTGGATACTTCATAAATCAACTCCGAGAATTCCATGAATCCATTAACGCCCCTAATGACTTATTGATATTCGTACTCAGATTTCATTTGCTGATTGAGAATACTCTCGAACGAATCATAATAGGTTCTCTCCCTCGTGGAGCAAAACTAATCACAACAGCTCGTTTGAGTTTCGGTCAAAAGTTAGCTATTGTAGACGCGTTAGGGGTTTTGGATGAGAATCTTGTCCTTTCGATTGGTCGCCTAAATTCTCTTCGAAACAAATGTGCTCATAAACGCAAAATTAAAGTTACGCTTGAAGAAATCGATCCAATAAGTGAACCGCTTGGAGAAAGACTTTCAACAGTACCATTGGACCCTGATCAGGATCCGAGTCAACCTGAACTTAATGCCGCAGTTCTAGCCACAGCTTTTTTTGGTTCACACATTTATAGCAAATTAATTCTAATTCTAGTGCAGCTTGAATCGCCTGAGCCGTAAAAATTCTTCCCAGTTTTCGACGGTGTACTTACCGAATGCACCACTGCTATCGGTACCCCCACTGATTGCTGGCCTTCGTAGCCCCGCTATTTGTTTTCGCATTAAGTGCCATTTGGATTGGGCTTGGAGGTTCAAGAAAAAAATCACAGAATGAAAGAGCCTATGATTGTGAAGGGTCAAAGAGAACAATGCGTAGCCCCTCCGAGTTTGAGAAGTCTTTTTTTGAAGAAGTAAAATTATATGATAAGGTCCTTGCAACAACGATACTGATTTCCTGGAACCAGCATGGCATTGATGTCGATGGCAGAGGGTTGCGAGCGACAAAGATATTTACCAGACAGGCAGTGGTGGGTCTAACTTTACAGCGAATTCTGCCACGTCCGTCTTCCCGAAAGCATCGCGAGGATGAATTATGGGATGTGGTGTCGCTTGCCTCATTGGCGAGAAATCTTTTGGAGGGTTACCTGAGTCTCTATTATTTCGGAATTGAAAGGGTCACCGCAGAAGAAGCCGAACTACGTTTTTTTATTCTCCAACTCCATCGAAATGTCGAATGGTGCGAAATCAGAAAACTGGCGAACCCGAATGACCCCGGACTCAGAGACTTCGAAGAAGTCATTCTTGGGCAAAAGCTAAGAATCAAAGAGCACCCCTATTTGCCATCCCTCACTGCCGATCAAAGCAACCGTGCTCTTCGAGGGCTCGAAATGTACAAGACCAAAGCTGATTTTGAGGCCGAACTCCCAGTGTGTAAGGGGTTGCGGAGGGATTACCGGCTTCTCTCAAATCTTGTTCATCCACTGCCAATGTCGATAGAGCGAGTCGACAACGATCGTGGACGAGGTGTCGGTTCCGATCCAGACGTCAACTATTGCCTTCTATGCCTCATGCTCGCTCGCAGGTTTCTAGCGGCATCGACAATCGGTATCGCTGACCACTTTCCAAATCACTTGGCTCAAAGGTTTGCAGATAAGTTGGCTGAGATCCGACCCCTCGTATTGGCTGGGTTTGGCGAGTGACAGAGTTTAATAACCGCTTTGGAGCCCACCGCTTATCGTTGCACCAAACTCCAGCGCAAACTGCGGCTAAGATGGCAAAAGGGAAACTCCATAGCTCTCTCCTCTTTCGTGGTCAGAAATCGCTACCTCGTGCATTCTCATTCCGATATCATATGTGACATAAAACTACCGAACCGATTGCAGCATGCATGCTCAATTGTCACCAATACCTCTGCACCACTCTGACCTCCTTGGCTTTATTTCGCTCATTGCAGTAGCTTTGTCACAGGAACAAATAGCCCAAGCTCTGTCCTTCAGCACAGCGAGCGAAGTTCCCGCAGCCGGGCTCCCGATGAACCGCTTCCGCAAAAATACTATGCCTATTCATTTCCGGTGTCTCAAAAACGAGTACAGTGACGGATACAACGGCGGTGCGGATAACTACCCAGAATCGAAGGCAGAATCAGGTCGAGCGAGACAGCAAAGATAACAGTGACGGATACACTTGCGAGACAGCAACGAGACGTAAAGAAGAAGTCAAAGAAGCGAAGAAGGAGTAGCTCTCCTACGGAGAGTATGCTCCGAGTCGCTGAAACGCCTCGAAGCCCGTGGTCGAGTCGCCGGCCCAAGGAGTGGAATTGCGTTATCGATGGCGGCAATGCTGTTGTGCGCGGGCGCCACTTGGGCGGTTGGAGAAGCTGATGCATTACTCACTGAGCTTTAGAGGTTGCAGTCGAGGTGCGAGGCGGGAATATTTTATGCCGATTACAAGGCGGCGCCGGGGAGGTCATTTTCAGTTGAAAAGGTATATTCCTACGCCTCAGATCGAAGGGTTCAGGGAGCCAGTTGCCCCGGGGCAATAAACAACTTAGATTTGGCTGCTGCGATCTGGGATCATCAAAGGCAGAAGGTGTCCAGAGGGAGCAGGGCGGAATGTTTGTGTGCGATGAGGCGATATCCTGCGGCAATTTGGCGCAGATGTATCCTGAGGCGTTCCCGGGTGGGGTTCCGAGAAGCATTTGGTATCGGTGAACTTGCTAATTGGCGCGATTTGCGGGAAAGCCTCGGCGAGAGCGAACCAGGAAAGGGGGCGACCGTCATTATCACTCTGCTAATAAAGCGGAACAGCAGGACGTCCCAAAGTACCTAACTAACCGGTCCATACTGAGTATTCCCTCTCCCGCCCCCCAAGGCAACAAAACGCTTGCACAATGACGATTTGTCGCTCTGAGCTATAGCTTAGCAAGCGCGCCGCCACCACTTACGCCCACATCGGCAAGTGATGCATCTAGGTCTATTGCGTATCCATTAAGCGATTTCGAATAATGTTTTTTTAAAATGGAATTACCGCATTCGAATTATTTACGGATTCCGGATGGGAACATATTAGTGGGTGTGTTGCGTAATTTTTGGGATCATGCCGGTAACCAGCTGAGCAGCGCTATGATTGTAAGGAGAATTTTACATGAAATCCAGCATCGTAGCTGCATTTGCCGTCTACGTTTTCTTCCTCGTAAATTCAGCAACCGCATCCCCCCTTGAAGCGGCCCCATTACCAACTGCTAAACACTCACCTAAAATGGGCTACCACTTGGGTCCTTCTTTCTGCCTCGACGAACCCGACGCCCCCCGGATGCACAAACCTAATTTTCGTTGCACATGACCTGTGGCTCGCGCTGAGGTACGACGCGCAGGATTTCACCATGGCCGCTACAACGAGTGACCATGATAATCTCGGTGTCTGGGGCGGAAGGTATGTTGACGTTGCTAGGTCAGATGGGAAAACGATTATTGAAGCTCGGACCGTTTTGCGTACGGTAAGCAATGTATGGGTTGACTGGATCGATTGGAAAATTGAGATAGATAAAGATTACAACGCAGTAATCGAGGAAGAGACTCCCGATCGCAAAATAGTCTATGAAGGGAAAGCCGTACCTGTCACAACATTTACGACACACAAATTCCCATAAGCTTTACCACTCCGATACGTCAAAATATCGGGAGGCTGGCAGTTATTCCCTCATCCACGCTGCCATAAAGCAGAGCAGGCAGGAAGAACCAAAAGAGAACTATTTTGCTCACACCGAGGAAAATTTACTTCTCCCTCCCACCCAGGCAACCGTAGACAAAACGCTTGTACATAACCGTTCTGAACTGTAGCTCAGCAAGCGTGCGGAGCGCTCAGCCTTCGGCTGGGAGACCCGATGAACCATTTCGGCAAATAAATATACTTCACTTCCGGGGTGTCTCAAAAATAGATAAGGAACGGTGCGTGCAACGATCCGGAATCATAGGCACAAACAGGTATGGCGAGACGCAAGAAAAAGTCGGAGCCGTTCGAAACGAGTCGAAGCCGCTTCGAACAAATATTATCATTTCACATTGTAAATGCACTGCCCAAAGATGAAACATCCATGCGGGCGAGACTTGCGACTTTGGCTACGATGGTTGAAGCTGACCTGCCTTGGTCACCTGAGCGGCCAATGGCTGCAAACCTGCTGTGAAGATGCAACGACTCCAGTCGGGGTAAGGTATACCGATTGACAAGAACGCGCTTTGGAAAAGTCAACTTCCCAGGTGAACCAGATTGCTGTCGAGACGATGCCTTTGCGGCTGCGAGGAGAGCATTGAGAAAGGATCACTCTTAAATGGATGTCTTTTTAAGCTTGCTGCCTATGCCTTCGGGCAATACGGTTTGACGAGCTCCCATTAGACTGAAGCCAAGAGGTCTTGAAGCTCTATGGTTTCCCCTCCTTTCGGACCCGTACGACAGCTGTCCGGGCCACTCTTGGCGGTTTACCAAATTCCTGTGTGTAGAAGTGTATGACCCCATTGCTGTGAAACCAATGACGAGAGAAACTTTGGGTTGAGCAGTCAACAAAGCCGTTTGCCAGCAATAGAAATGGGGAATTCGTAACCTCCGACATCTTGGCACGTCGTGATCGTGAATAATATTGAAAGGGGATTGATGAGTTTCTACCACACTCTTATGCGACCGAATCCGCAGATAAGGTAAGTCATGATGCTGTCCAATGCTATCGGATAAGTATACACGAACAAGTTTCCGGTCGATGCTCTGCCGAGATGTGCGCTAGGACTATCTTATGATAGGGCCAGTCAAAAAACTGATCATTGTGCGCGAACTGTGGATCCCCAGTAAGTGTGACACTCGCTGAAGAGGAGAATAAGCTATGCAGAATTTCCGCAATATACTTTATGCGAGCACAGGCATCAGCGACGACATCGAGGGGCTTAAGCAGGCGCTCAGCCTTGCTTGCCGTAATTGTGGAGAAATGGAGGTCCTCGTGATTTATCCCGAACTCCCGAAAGGCCTTGAGGCTTACAAAGAAGCATTCGAAGCGTCTCTATTCTTTCGGATCGAAACAGCCATCCATGATGCCCGTACTGCGCTGACCATGAGTGAAACTGATGTGCCGGTAAAAGTGGAAGTGGAAGGTGGAAATATTCCACCAGCGATCCATATAACACAGCGCGTACTGCGTGATTCCCATGACCTTCTCATAAAGGAGGCAGAATCAAGAGAAGGAGGCCGGGGCTTTAGTTCGACGGACATGACTCTGCTACGCAAATGCCCGTGTCCGGTATGGCTGGCGCGTCCGATTGTCCGTGCACGCAATCAGGTACGCGTAGCCGTTGCCATTAGCCCGGACAGTCACGGCAGGGTGGAAGACGAGCTTTCAATAGGACTGCTCCAGCTTTCCCGTTTCCTGGCCGATACGTGCAGCGGGGAACTGGACATCATCGCCTGCTCTGACTACCACTTTGAAGAATACCTGCGCTGGAATACTCGTGTGACTGTGCCTGAGGAGACCATACTCAGCGCCGTGCAGAAAACAAAAACCAGGCATCATGCTTCCCTCAATCGTTTGATAAAAGAGTCCGGTATCGGCGGCATCTATCATATCCGATACTTGAGGGGACACACGGGAAAAATCATCCCTGAGTTCGTCAATATCCGTGATATTGATATTCTCGTAATGGGAACGGTGGCAAGATCCGGCATTATGGGTTTTCTCATCGGCAATACCGCCGAAAGCATAATGGAAAGGCTGGGTTGTTCGTTGCTGGCTCTGAAACCCCGAACCTTTGTCACACCTGTCAACCCTTATTGACAGGAGAAGCGGATCTACTCTCCGGGGAGCACGGGATGGAATCCCGGTGCTAATTAAGATCGACCCAGGCATGCAGAGTGTAGCAGAAGGGCAATGTTCATTGGAGCCGGCAAGAGCGAATGTCGGGCAATTGCCTACACCCTTCGGCAAAGCTTAAATAAGGCAGACCGAGTATCGAGCGCATCCCTGAGGACGGTGATCATGGTTCAAAAATTGAACAAGAAATAGTGTGATGTTATTCGGTTAACGTTTCCCTGTGCCAGCATCAGGCTTGTCGTACAGGCTGCGTCGAATGGATTCCCGATTTTCTGCTGCTGTATCGCAAGTCATCCTATTGCCTGCCACCACCTCGGCGAGCGCCACGCCGACTTCCGCTTCTCCGGCAGCGACGACCGTGGCACCCGCACGTCGCAAAGCGGGGGCGTCGCGAAGATGAGCGCAGCGGACGAGGATCATTAGATCGGGATTGAGGAGGCGCGCTTGCCTGATAATTTCTGCGGCGTCTTCTATATCCGCGCTTATAATCAGGCTGCGGGCAGTCGCGATGCCTGCATCGTCGAGGGTTCCCGAACGTAGGACGTCGCCGTACAGGGCCTTGTGGCCTTCTGCATTCAGGCTACGTACCGTATCAAGGTTGAGATCAATAACGGTTATTTCAGCGCCACGGTTCAAAAGAAGCCGATGAACGATTTGTCCGACCGGGCCATAGCCTACAAGGATGCTGCGCTTGGGATTGACTGCCGGACGTCGCTTGATGCTAACGGTAGTAATCGGCAGGACAGTTTTTGCCGATGCAAGATGACGCGCCAAGCGATAGATGTATGGATTTAAAGCGATTGAAATGATGGATGCAGCCACCAGGGCGTTCCATCCGCTATCGCCAATGAGCCCGAGGCTGCGAGCAGCAGTTCCGAGGATGAAGCTGAACTCACCCACTTGAGAAAAGGCTGCGCCAATCGGGAGGGCTGCCTTGAGGGGCTCTCCAAGGGCTCGTATGGTCAGCAGAGCGGCCAGGGGCTTAATGATCATAACCACAAAAAGAACTGCTGCGATTATCAGAGGGATCTGGATCAAGCTCCTTGGGTCGAAGAGCATGCCGACCGAAACGAAAAAGAGCACGGCAAACGCATCGCGCATCGGCAGCGCGTCGTTAGCTGCCCTTGCAGCGAATTCGGAACGGCCGACGGCCAGTCCAGAAAGGAAAGCGCCGAGAGCCATTGAAACTCCAAAGATCTTGGCCGAACCGACCGCAATCCCCACCGCGAGGACCAGCACTGCCAGCGTGAAGAGTTCGCGTGAGCGGGTTTTGGCTATAAGCTCCAGCCCCCGGGGAATCACCCATCTGCCCAAGACCACCACAATAGCAACTAGAGCAACGATTTTAAGCCCGGCCATTCCGAGAACGGACCAGATACTCTGTTCGGCTCCCCTATCCGAGGCAAAGATAATGGGCAGGAGGAGCAGAAGCGCCACGGTGAGTAGGTCTTCCACAACTGTCCAGCCAATCGCAATATGCCCGGTTTTAGCGTGCAAATCGTGCCACTCAGCCAGCACCAGGGCCATAACGACCGTACTGGCAACAGAAATGGCCATTCCCAGAATCAATCCGGAGGTCCAGCTCCAGCCCATCAGATTCAGCAATGCTGCCAGCACTGTCGTTGATAATGTGCTCTGTATCAGTGCTCCCGGCAGGGCTAGGCGCCAAACTGCGATCAGTTCGCGCAAGTGAAAACGCAAACCGATGCCGAACAAAAGCAGAATAACACCAATTTCGGCGAATTGCTCGGCAATCACGTGGTTGGCAACGATGCCGGGAGTAAAGGGGCCAACGGCTACGCCTGCCAGTAAGTAGCCAATGATAGGGGACAACTTCAAACGCAAGGAAAAATAGCCGAAGAGCAAGGCTCCAGCCAAGCCAGCGGCAAAAGTTATCAGGATGCTAAGTTCATCCACCGTTGTCTCCCGACATAACATTGTCCCTTAAGTACGCTGCCAGGTACAGAAGCCCATCAAGCTCCGTTTTAGTATTGCTCAGGAGTTAGCAAAGGCCGGCATTGCTGGAAAATAAACATGCTCTTTTGCCAATTCATCTGTATCAGGGCTTGTTGCCTGCTCGGCCTCAAGTTTCTGCTCATAATTTGCAGAATCCTCGGCCATTACACCTGGACTGTTCCCACAGACGGCGTCTTCTCCACTATTTCGCGTATTCCTGGATGTAGTCTCAATCGAGGTAGGAGATCTCTGCCAAATCGGTTCCATTGTAAAGTCCTCACGGCTGATCATCCATGCGACCAGAGTAGGCGCGGGGAGTGTAAACACATAGTGTATCCGCATGGGGCTACGGTTTTGGGCAATCCAGCAGGATTTCTGCAAATCAGGCATTTTAGGACGGGAATTTTTTCTACCGGCAGCAGAACTAGCGAGGATTTGCACTGCTCGGTTTTCGATTTAGTAACCAAGCACTAACTCCAGGAGATGACCCCGAGTGGCGTATATATTTGATTTTACCCCCCGTTTCGAGCTCTTTTCAGAAGGCGGTAGAACTCGTGACCCTCAAGAGTCTCAATCTCGAGAAGCTTTTCAGCAACCTCCTCCAGGCCTCCCCTATTTGAATTCAACACGCTTCTTACATTTTCGGCTCTTTGCTCAATTAGTGCTTTCACCTCGCTGTCCAGCCTTGCAGCTGTCTCCTCGCTATATTCTTTACCGACAAAAGGCGCCTGTTCAGGTTGAAGGAACATCGGACGGTTTTGCCGAGGATATGTTGACAGGCCCAGGGTATCTCCCATACCATATTCCGAAACCATGGCCCGTGCGATGTCTGTCGCCTTTTGCAAATCATTGTGAGCCCCCGTGGATACATCGTTGAATATGATTTCCTCGGCAATCCTTCCCCCAAGGAGGACATCGATTTTTCCGAGCAGCTCTTTTCGGGTCATCAGATACCGGTCCTCAGTGGGGAGCTGCTGAGTATGTCCGAGAGAGGCTATGCCCCTGGGGATAATAGAGATCCTGTGAATTTTGTCGGCGTCGGGTGTGAATGCAGCAACGAGCGCGTGGCCTGTTTCATGATAGGCGACAATCTTCTTTTCTTTGGGATTGATCACCCGGTTCTTCTTTTCCAAGCCTGCGATTATCCGATCAACAGCCTCGTCGAGATCTTTCATCTCAACAGTGCTCTTGTTCTTTCTGGCCGCGAGAAGTGCGGCCTCGTTTATGGCATTGGCCAGGTCTGCGCCTGAAAATCCGGGCGTTTTCTGAGCTATTATTCGAAGATCGACTTGGGGGGAAAGTTTCACTTTTCTGGCATGAATTCTGAGAATCGCCTCCCTCCCGTTAACATCCGGCCTCTCGATCAGAACCTGCCGGTCGAACCTGCCCGCTCTCATAAGGGCGGGGTCGAGGGTCTCGGGACGATTCGTGGCGGCAAGTATCACAACGCCGACCCTGGGATCGAATCCATCCATTTCAACCAATAATTGATTAAGAGTCTGCTCTCGCTCGTCATGTCCGCCAACAGTGATTCTTCCTCGTGCCTTTCCGATAGCATCCAATTCGTCAATGAAGATTATGCAAGGAGCCTTTTCTCTAGCTTGTTGAAACATCTCTCTGACCCGTGCTGCGCCGACGCCGACAAACATCTCAACGAACTCCGAACCGCTGATACTGAAAAAGGGGACTTTTGCCTCTCCTGCTACTGCCCGCGCAATGAGTGTCTTTCCGGTTCCGGGAGGACCAACCAGCAAGACACCCTTAGGCATCCTGCCACCCAGACGCTGATATCTCTCGGGATTTTTCAAATATTCGACTATTTCGGTGAGTTCCTCTTTAGCCTCATCCGCACCTGCCACATCATCGAAACGAGTATTGACATCGTTTTCAGCATAAACCCTGGCCTTATTCTTGCCGAAGGTCATAACTCCCGCGCCTGGGTTCAATCGCCTCATCAGCAAATACCAAATTCCGAAAAAAATCAGGATAGGAAATATCCACGAGAGAAGGTCGCGAAGAAATGTGTTTTCCACCTGCCCTCGGAATTTGACATTATGCTTGGTGAGCTCTTCTGATATTTCGGGGTCTACACGAACGGTTAAGAAATTGGCCTCCGTGGTCTGACCTTCCCGTTTGACTTTCATTTTGCCGGAAATAGCCCCTTGTGAAACCACAACTTCAACGACATCGCCTGCTTGAAGCTTTTTTAGAAATTCGCTATAGGGCAAATGGACCGGTTCATGCTGAGAGGCAATATAGTTATGGATAATGAGAACACCCCAAATAGCCGCCACGACATACCATATTGAGAACTTTGTTTTCTTCTCCATGTCTCTCGATCCAAATCTGTAAACCACTGTTCCAGTAGCTTAGGTTTCCAAGGATACCTATTTGATCGGTCTTAACCGATAAATCGCCTCGAATGAATTGAATAGATCAAGGCACTGTTCCAGATACCGAGACATAAGGAAATTTTCCCTTACGGTCTCCTTTGCTTTCAGCCCCATTTCCCGCTGAAGATTTTCATCCCGCAGCAACTGAACAATTCTCGCAGCAGCCTGCTCAACTGAGGAGACCAGAAATCCATTCACCCCGTCCTCTATCTGGTAGCGGATTCCTCCCACGTTTCCCCCGATTACCGGCGTACCCTTCCACATGGCCTCCGCGACCGTCAGACCAAAGCCCTCCCGAAGAGATTTTTGCAGGACAACCGCCGCGCGGCTTTGCAGCGCATTGACCAGCGCAGTATCCTGAACGCTTAAAATGATTATCCGTTCTTCCTGAGCGCTGAGGAGTGACTCATAAACCTCTTTTCCGTCGGGATCGTCCGTAGCAACGTTGCCCAGCAAGACTAAGGTACAATCCACCTCTTTTCTGGCAATCTTGAAAGCCTCGATAACCCCTTGAGGGTCCTTCCATATATCAAATCTGGAAACCTGCACTATCAATGGCAGATCTGTGGGAATGGCATAGTGATTGAGGCGCTCGTTTTTTTCCTCCTCACTCAGTTCTCGGTTTTTAATCATAAAGGGGTCTATCCCAGGCATTATTACCACGTTGGATGTCTTGATGTTTTGCACATACTCTTTGATACTGAAAACAACTGCATCATATTTTTCTATGAATGGAATAAGATAGTTCCACAATTCTCGATTGGGATTGCTTAAATCAACGTGGCACCTCCATATCCAAGGGCCGCGCTTTCTATAGTGTTCGATCATTGGAAGGGGCTGCGGATCATGAATTATAACCAGATCATGGTCCAGATGATTTCTGATTGCATTCTCCTGAACAATATCCTGGTAGATTTGCTTTTTCATGTTAGAGAGGTTAATTTTGCCTCCTTGGAGAGCATTGTGCATCTTTTTTGTTATGCTGAAAAAATCTGGGTTTCCCTGAAGAATTCTCCAGCCGGTCTTAATTCCCAAGCCATTCAGCAGGAGCACAATCGATCCCAGGAGTTCCGCAACACCTCCGCCATAGTAGGTTGAGTTAATATGCGCAATGTGGCGATCCCGAAGGGGTTTTGCCTTATTTAGAATGCGTTCAACTGTTTCCGCCCCGATGTACTCTTCGTAATCCTCGATCCGGATCTTGCTGTGCAGGGATCCCATTGTCATGGCTGAACCCCTTTCTCACTCCAGTTGATTGTCTCATCAGATTCACTGGACCACTTCAATCGACTTGTTCAGCTAGGTAGTTTTGGATACCTATCTGCTGAATCTGATCAAGCTGGGCTTCGAGAGAGTCTATGTGATCCTCCTCATCTTTCAGTATCGTCTCCAAGAGCTCCCGCGTGCCGTTGTCCCCAACATCCACAGCCAGTTTGATCCCGTCATTGTAGGACTTGTGGGCGTCCACTTCCAAGGTCAAATCGTTTTTGTGTTGTGACTCGACATCTGAACCAATGTTAATCTTTTTCAAGTTGCTTACGATCGGGCGTCCTTCCAGAAACAATATGCGTGCTATTAGTCTTTCTGCATGCTTCATTTCGTTTATAGCTCGTTTCTCACCTGATTTGTGCAGCTGTTCATAGCCCCAGTCTTCGCACATCTCGGAGTGGACCATGTATTGGTTTATGGAAGTAAGCTCCTCTGAAAGAAGATCGTTTAACTTATCAATAATTCTTTCATTTCCTTTCATTTGTCTCTCCTTGTTGGTGGGTAGGTGCCGCAATGTGGTGAGCTTTGACTCCTCGAAAACCGGGCCTGAACCGGAGCTTCTGAACTGGGTATTCCCCGCATCTCGTTTCAGGTGTGAAATTCTTCAACTATAAGAACGAGAGAGTCCAAGGTGAATAGTGCGACCTATCTATAATTCCTTCGTTCCCAAAACATCGAGTTGGAGGGAAATCCGCATGTTAAGAATGGCTGAAGATCCGTCGGTGGATAGCAAGACCACGGCGGTCTTACCCAGGTCCGTCGAAAAGACGGATACTCCAGAACTACAAGAGCTTCACCAGGTTCCGGGCTGCAATGACTACCGGGTCCCAGACGATGGCAAACGGGGGTGCATAGCTCAAATCCAGATTGATCATCTCCTCTACCGTAAATCCTGCATGCAGCGACACGGCAATAACGTCTATTCGCTTGGCAGATCCTTCCGCGCCCACAATCTGTCCGCCGAGTAAACGTCCGCTTCCCTTTTCCGCCAGCAGCTTTACATGGATGGGACCCGAAGATGGATAGTAGCCCGGCTTTGTCCTGCTCTCAATCGATGCACTTACATACTCGATGCCCAACTGCTTGATCTCTTTTTCCAGAAGCCCGGTACGGGCGACCTCCACGTCACATACTTTGGATGCCGCCGTTCCCACGACTCCGGGAAAAGTAGCGTAGCCGCCGCCAAGGTTGATCCCAGCTACCCGTCCATGCTTGTTTGCAACGGTGCCCAGAGCGATGTAAAAGGGCTTTCGGCTTACCAAGTGAAACGACTGCGCGCAGTCACCGGCAGCCCAGACGTTTTCCACCTCGGTTTGCATTCTTTCGTTCACCTTGACGGAACCCTTCGCGCCTAACGGGATACCTGCCCTTTCCGCCATTTCCGAGTTGGGACGCACTCCCATTCCAAGGAAGACGAGGTCCGTTGGAAGGATCCTCTTATCCGTTTCTACGGCCGATACTCTTCCTTCACTCACCTCAAACTTTAGCAGAGATTCTTCGAGAAAAAGCTCCACTCCTATCCGCCGTAGGGCGTCCGATATGAGTGCGCCCATATCGGGATCGAGTGTCCCCATCACCTGTGGGGATCTGTCCACCAGCGATACTTGCAGGCCTCGCCGAACAAGGGCTTCAGCCATCTCGAGACCGATGTAGCCTCCGCCGATGATCACTGCACGCTGCGGTTTTTCTCGATCTATGGTCTCCCTCACTCTGATCCCGCTGTCCAGGGTATTGATTCCACAGATTCTGAGGGCATCGCTCCCCGGAACACTGGGACAGAACGGGGTGGCCCCCGTGGCGATTAGTAGTTGATCGAAGAACTCCCATGAGGATTTTCCGGTTTCCCGCTGTTCGACCAGGACTCTTTGTCGGGCGAGGTCCAGTTCCACAGCCTCATTGTGGATGCGCACATCAATATTCTGCTTCTCTCGAAAGACCTCGGGTGCTCTACTGATCAGTTCCTGGGGAGTATCGACAACCTTGCCGATATAGTAGGGAATCCCTCACGCAGCATAGGAAGTGTATGAGCCGCGCTCAAAGACGACAATATCCAGATCCAGACGCCTCCTTCGCGCTTGAGAAGCGGCGCTCATCCCCGCAGCATCCCCGCCGATGACAATCAATCGCTCTTTAGCCATGTTATTTCCCCTTGTGTTCAGTAGGCCTGCCTCAGCAAACCAGAAAAGTCTCTCTCCTCAAGAGGTTTAACAAATAAGCTGCAATCAGAATGAGACGAACAACCCGTTTGCTGATTCCGGCCACCTCCGCGGCATCGACTACCTCATCGGGACTGCACCTTGTTGACCTTTCTTTAGCAGCTCATAGATTTCCGTCGTAGTTTCTCCTCAAAGCTTTCAGATATAGTTGAAACTGTCTCCGAGAGCGTACTGCTGGTGGCGGAGACATCCCGGGCTTGAGTCAGGCGTCTTTCGGTTGAGTGGCGGCTTCCTTCCCGTATTCCCGGGCCTTGTTTTCGTTGGCGAGCATCTGCCCGGCGAGTTCCTCTGTGGCCTTCAGCTTTTCAAAGGGGGATCCTCTTTGACTTTTTTCGACGCCTTGAGATGTTGTTCCTAGGGTAGAGCGGGCGGCAGTTCCAGACATATCGTTGGGAGGGTTTGCTCTGACTTTGGTCTGTTTGGTCATGAAACTACTTCCTACACTTAAGATAAAGTCGGGACGGACGGTCTTCGGACAAACCGCCCGTGGATGGGTTGAAACTGGTTAGGCAGGCGTAGCAACATTGATCAAGAATGATCAGAGTCGGGAAGATCAATCTAAGAGGTAGAGTTCCTCATCTGCCAATGCATTTGAAGGCGCCCGCTTTGTTGGGAATCAGACACTAAAAATTGCTTCCTTGGACTCGTAATGACTGGCGCAAACTGCGTTAAACCTATTGCTGGCGGGAGGCCCTGTCAAGAGCGAGCTAAGGAGGCTAAACGGTTGGAAAACTTGCGTCAACACCGTCGGATTCTTACCCTACTGATCGATGCACACCCGCATCCTTCTAGATTCTAGAATCGGGGATAGAGTGATGAAGCCTGTATTGACTCTGACGATGAATCCCACCATTGACATAAATACATCCATCGACCATGTAACACCCGAAAGAAAGCTGCGGTGCGGCCCCGTGGAGCGGGATCCGGGAGGTGGCGGGATCAACGTTTCGAGAGCCATCAGAAATCTCCGTGGCGAGTCGGTGGCGATCTACCCCAGTGGAGGGCCTTGCGGACGGATTCTCGAAGGACTGCTCGATATCGAGGGAATCGTCCATCGGCCTGTTCGGGTGAAAGACTGGACGCGGGAGAGCTTCATTGTACTAGAGGAATCGACCGGTCAGCAGTACCGATTTGGAACTCCCGGCCACCATATGAAAAAGGAGGAATGGGAGAGATGCCTCGAAGAGGTGCGCATGTCGGAGCCGAAACCGATAATCATCGTAGCGAGCGGGAGCCTGCCTCCCGGGGTACCTGAGGATTTCTACGCCTGCATCGCACGGATCGGAAGGGACCTCGGGAGCCTTGTCATTCTGGACACCTCCGGGCCAGCGCTCGGTAAGGCGCTGAACGAAGGCGTCTACCTCGTCAAGCCCAATCTGAAGGAACTCAGACAGCTCATGGGAAGGCCGCTCAGTGAGGAGAATGAGCAGGAGGCGGCGGCCATGCAGCTCATAAGGGACGGAAAGGCCCGGTTGGTGGTTGTCTCAGCTGGAGCAGGCGGGGCCTTTATGGCCACAGGAAACGAGGTCCAGTGGATGCGATCGCCCACTGTGCCCATTCGAAGCAAGGTTGGCGCGGGTGACAGCATGGTGGCGGGGATTGTTTTCGGCCTCGCTCACGGCGTACCCGTTCGCGAGGCAGTGCTCCTCGGGCTGGCCGCGGGCGCGGCGGCTGTAATGGCGCCGGCTACGAAACTTTGCCGCCGGGAGGATGTCGAAAGGCTCTATGCGCGGATGACCTCTCAGAAGGTTCCGGGCTGACAAGAGGGCGCCGGATCGGATTTTCGGAAATGGCTGGGCAAGGACTGGAACCTTTCTTTCATGATGACCAAAGATGCAAATAGCACACGATATCCAGAAGCGATCAGCATCAGCAGAGAGGGGAGCACGATCTCGGTCAGATCTGCAAGCTGCGGAAGCGAGCACCTTCTTTCGTCAGTCTCGATTTTTCAAAAACCGGACGAGTAGGGCATTGTTTTCCCTCGCACGCTCCTGAAGCGGGGGTAGTAGGCGCCGGATATGGTCCCGGAGTTCCTCCTGCATGTCCCAGGAATAATCGATATTAGCGATCAGACGCCCGGAGTTGACCCGACCCAGAGGGGGCATATGCATTTCCAGGTCTTCTATCAATCCCCTGACTTTCGACGCGTAAGGAAGAGATACGAAGGGCACGCCCTGCTGGGCCGCGAAGATCAGGAAGTGGAGGCGCATTCCCACCGCAAATTGGAGGCGGCCGATAAAGCTCATGATCTGCCCCGGGGTATAATCCCCCTTGAGAACCGTTGCCCGGTCGGCAAGCTGCATGCGCGAGATCACGGCATGACTGTACTGGATATCCATATATTTTCGTTCCATTGGGAAGAAGATGATGGTAGCGTTCAGCCGGTCAGCCATATAATCGGCGGCATTGGCTAGGAGCACCCCATAGTGGTCCGGGTCGATATCGGGCGCGGCGGGCCCCGGTTCGCGCACGGAAAATCCAACTAATCGGTGCTTCTCATCGATTCCTTCCCGCTCCAAAGCACCTTCGGGCAAAATCTCGGACTCGAGTACGAGAGCCGGATCGGCCGTCAAATGAATTTCCCGGCGAACGCCGATTTCCTCAAGGAGGTAAAGGGCCTGCCGGTCACGCACCGTCACGAGGGCGGCATGATTCAGGGCTTCCCGTACCATGCTGCGGGATGTCTGGTTCTTAAGCGGCCCGACGCTGATCGCATAAATCATGGCCGGCACGCCGAGTTCCTGGGCAAGAAAGACCTCCCGCAGAAAGACTTCGGCTTCGCCGTCATAAAGAATTCCACCTCCGCCCAGGACAAAAACATCCAGCCCTTGAATTTTTGACCTTGCCTCAGCCCTGCTCATGCGCCGAACGGGAAAGGCACGTTCCACCTTATATCGACGGAGGGTATCCTCCGGGTTTCTAGAGAAAACCGAAATTTCAACATTTAGTTCTTTCCGCAACTGGGCGATCATCGACTCCAAAATCGCTTCGTCGCCCATATTCATTCCCCCATAGGAACCGGAGATGCCGACTTGAAATCTTCTATCCATTTGTACCTCGAATGCATGGAAAGGCCCGGAAACCCGCTTCTTTGGAGCTCTTTTCATTTTAAATGAAAGCAGGGATTCAGAAAATCAGTAGAGCCATGTAAATCGTTAGCGGAAAGAATGTAATTTCCAAAATGGGGGGGGTAACGCCGACGCCAATGTTGTTGACTTAAGCAGTGCTTAAGCATGGGCGCCAGCTTGCCTCGTCCTCTTTCGCATTACTTGTTTGTAAGTCTTTTCGTAATACCTGGCTGACTGAGCCAGGGAGACTTGGAGTGGTAATAATTTTAATCGCGGGAAGGCTCTGAAGATAACTGAAAATCACGGCCGGGATCGTGGGAACCGATATGGCTGCTTTAGCTGCTAGTAAATGTAAAATTCGAAGTTTCGGATAAAATCCTTTTAGCTTTACCGGCGTCCGCTGTCGAGAAACGCCAGTCGATTTTGAACTGGTGGTTGTTGCGGGCATTTTCCCAAACGGCAATTTCTTTTTGAAGTTTTCCAAAGAACACCTTCCATATTTGATACGAATACGGCGCTTCGCTCCGGGGGAGATTTTCAGTGCTTCTCTACAAAATAAAATCCTTAAAAGGATCGAATTTATCCAGAGAAATGACCTAGCGTCGATGTCAGATAGAACGAAATGATTAAGTTTAGCTTATAGAATTACGAAATTGTATGCAGGATCTAAATTTTGGAGGGTTTTAATGAATAATAGAGTATTGGAAGTACTCGGGAGCGAGGCTGACTACCTGCTGAACCATCAGTGTTCAACTATTCCAAAGGAGCACATCTACGTTCCGGGAGAAGATTTCGTCGATCGAGTAGTAGCGGATTCAGACCGGCCGATAAAAGTTCTTCGTAGTATACAGTCCCTCTTTGATCATGGCAGGCTCAGGGGTACCGGGTATCTTTCCATTTTGCCCGTGGACCAAGGAATTGAGCATTCTGCAGGGGCATCGTTTGCTCCCAATCCAATCTATTTCGATCCGAAAAAAATCATAGAACTTGCCATTGAAGGAGGCTGCAACGGGGTAGCATCAACACTCGGCGTGCTGGGATCAGTCGCGAGAAAATATGCCCATAAGATCCCGTTTGTTCTCAAGATAAACCACAATGAATTGTTAACGTACCCCAACAAGCACGATCAGATTCTATTTGCGAACGTAGAGCAGGCGTTTGAAATGGGCGCCGTTGCGGTTGGTGCCACCATCTATTACGGCTCACCGGAAAGTGACCGCCAGATTCAAGATATCTCAGAGGCTTTTCGCATTGCGCACGATATGGGACTTGCGACAATACTATGGGCGTACTTGCGAAATTCGGAATTCAAGAAGGAGAGTACCGATTACCACCTTGCCGCAGACCTCACCGGTCAGGCCAATCATCTGGCCGTTACTATAGAAGCGGATATCGTAAAGCAAAAACAACCGGAAAACAACGGCGGATATCAGGCGCTCAAGTTTGGAAGGACACACGAAAAAGTCTATGCCGAACTCACGTCGGACCACCCAATCGATCTGACTCGATATCAAGTGGTGAATTGTTTTATGGGCCGTGCGGGACTTATCAACTCAGGAGGTGCCTCGGGAAAGGACGATTTGGGCCAAGCTGCTCGAACTGCCGTTATCAACAAGCGAGCGGGCGGTATGGGACTCATCACTGGACGCAAGGCATTCCAGAAGCCCATGAAAGAGGGGATAGCGCTACTCCAGATGGTCCAGGATGTATACCTGGATAAGGATATTGCGATAGCATAGAAATCAGCAACCAGGATTTCACTCAAGTCAAGTGACCTCGATCTTTTCATGCACTTTCTGATTTAAATTCGGACCTGGGAAAAGACATATCACGTCGTCTCACTTTTTCACTGGATAGGCAAAATGGTCAATTAACTTGCCTATCCAAGATAAACCTATTGTGTCATGACAACTAATCGGAAAAAGAGCCCACCGTCCAAGCGAGTGCATCAGCGAGAAGTGGCCCTCGGGTTCGGCCAAACCAGCACAACCCCAAGTCCGGAGCTTAGTACACGCTGAAAATCTTCCAGATGTACCCGCGTGTTTCGGACCTGCCGAGGCGCAAGCCCCTTAATGAGGCAGTATGCGGCCAATGCGCCGGCTGCCTCACCGATATTCCACTCGACCGGGTGCAACCGGTAGCAGCCATTGGTGATGTGCGTGACGCTGATGTTCTTGGCCGCTGGGAGGAGGTTTTCCAATCGAATCGGAATCAGTGCCCCCAGCGGGATCTGGAAGGGCCAACTGCTGATGTCCACATAGGTACACCCGCGGGTGGTCGGATGAAGGTCGATACGATAGCTTCCGATGCCAATGCTATCGGGAAATGGCTCGGCACCCTCAAGGACGCCACGGCTTTCCACTCCGACGTGCTGTTCGAGAACGGTCAGCTCCCCCCTGATCCGGCGACTCTCCCGAATGTAGACGTGTTTCGCAAGTCCGTCGCGGGTGCCAACCACGTCAGGGCGCAGCCGAAGGCCGCGGTAACCCTCGCCGCCGTCGTACCTTGGCGCCTCCGTCTGCATCCAGTAAAGTAATGATAAACTCAGCTGTGACGCCGCCCGGAGATGGCCCCGTCGCTCTTCGTCCGATACGCCGATCAGTGGTCCCAACCAGTAGTCGTTCTGTGGCCAGTTCACGAGGGTGATGTCACTCGCGTAGCGTCCTTGCGGGTAATGGCCTCGGTACAGAATCCGTCGGAATGTCCAAAGTTCGTCGGCGTTGGAGTCCGGCTGCTCGAAAATGGGTTCTCGGCGCATTTCGAGCGTGACAGGGTCAACGAACTCCCAGCTGAGCTGCGGTCCGGGCCAAAAACTCGGCCGATAGCTCCGCCAGAAGTCGTAATCGGTAGGACGTTCGATCGTGTGGTCCTCCTCGGGAAAGTAGTCAAGCGCGAAGCAAGCTGTGATCGCTTGTTGATCCAAGGGATCAGCAGTTCCGTGCGCATGAGGCTCTCCGGTCTCGGCCTGGCTCTCAGCCCCCACAACGTGCTCTGCCGCCGCCATTGGTAAGAGGTCACCTAGTTCCGTCGCATCGAGCACATAGGGAGCTATGATGTAGATCTTCTCCTCGGACTCTTCGTCGCGAAGACGTACTGCCGCCACGCGATCACCGGCGGTCTCTACGGCTGAAGGTCGGCATCGCAAGATTATCTCCAGTTGGTCGTCGGCAATGTAGGGAGCTAACAGCTCATAGATTGCCGCCAGCGCAACTCGAGGCTCGTGGCAAAGATTACTCACGCGTCCTTGACCGGGGTTGAGGTGAGCATTGAAGCGCGCATCAGGCAGGAGCGGATAGTTACGACGGTAGTATTCACGTATCGCATGTCGCAGGCGCTGGTAGGTAGCGGTACAGCCGGTCCCCTCTATCCACGGATGCTCATCCGGGGGAACGGCCTGGGCGGTGAGCTGACCGCCTATCCAATCTGTCTCCTCGGTGAGGATGACCCTTTTGCCGAGTCGAAGGGCCGCCAAGGCGCCCGCGACCCCGCCGAGACCGCCACCCACTATCAGTATGTCGGTTCGTCTTTCGCGCACACGTGCTCCTTTCTCGATGCTTGTCATGGAAACGTTTACTGTGGCATCAAGAGCTCCGCCAAGCAGTGCAGTAGCAAGACCGGTGGTGAGTACGATCTCGCGTTCCACACCTACCGCTTCGAAACTGGGCGATTATGCCGGTCACAAAAGGGTGATGGGGCTGCCCAATTGAGCGCGTCGCGTACGCACGAACGCAGCGGAAGGTTCACCAAAGGACCTTCGTAAGGGCGTAGCCAGGATGGGCGTTTGAACCTCGTGCATCAGCTGGACCTCGCGCATATACATGTCTGTGTCGTGCAGTTTGCCGCCACCACAAGGATGAATAGGTCCAGAGCGCCACGCATCGAGCATGTCGCGGGAAGAGAGATCCCTTCTTGAATGCGCGCTCGACCACGTGGCAGCGCCTATTGTTGGACCGGGTAGGCATGCCACAACTCCGAGCTGACGATACGGAGGATTGCCTTATCGTTAAGGTTTAAGTCCCTTTGGAACCTGAGATGCCGACCTTTAGTGACTCTTTGCTGTTCATGGTTCAGTTCTTGCGGCGATTCGAACGATTAACGCATGAGTTGATACTCCACTACGAAAGTTCCTCGGACTCCCTCTAAGGAATTCCAAATTCCCTTTAGCTCACTCTCAGAATGTCTGCATCCTGCTCAGGAAGGGATGGGTTTATGGATATACCGGAACCTATCTCGAAACCTGCGGGAGTAGTAAACCTGGGGCGAATCTGGAGATACCAGTGCAACTGCGGTTCGTTCGCCCGATACCTGGCCGAGGTATTGATAATGTAGTTATAGTCAGGGTCGTTCAATTTATTGTGCAATCTTGAGAGGATATCCCGGAGCGTAAGAGATAGATGTTCTTTTTCTTCGTCGTCTATACAGCCGAAATCGGCCTCATGCTTTTTCGGCATTATCCAGATCTCAAAGGGCACCTCGGCTGCGTATGGAATGAAGGCCGCGAAAGCTTGGTTTTCCAAGACAATACGTTTTCGGTCTCGAAGCTCATTCTCCAAGATATCGCAATAAACACACCTGCCCCACTCATCAAAGTACTTTTGTGCTTCCTCCTCTCTCCACCGGATGTAATGAGGGACGATGCCTGTCACTATTAACTGGGAGTGAGGGTGGATCAGAGAAGTTCCGGCCCGCTTTCCATGATTTCTGAAAATGATCGTCATCATGTTCTGGTGTTTTTCAAACAAGTCCAGATAGCGCCTGTGATATGTTTCTACAATCGATTGTACTTCGATGATTGACATTTGCGCGATATCATGATCGTGATAAGGGGTCTCGATGAGCACCTCATGTTGCCCATACCCCGGCATAACCAAATAGATTTCCTGACACGATCTATCCGTAGTACCCGTAGGGGTGAGAGCCGGAAACTTGTTTGGGACCACTCGCGTCGTCCATCGCTTCCCCCCCTCTGGCATTTGCAAAAGAATGCCTGGAAGCATTACCTCATTGCCAGGGCAAAAAGGGCAACTCTCATCCCAGGGGGACAACTCTTTTTTGGTTTTTCCCTGTCCCTGAGCGTCATGCGGACGCTTCCCTCGGGAGGGGGCAAAGATCACCCATTGTTTGGTAGCTTTGTTCTGTCTTATTTCCCCGGGGATCTGATGCATGTCATTTTCTCCGCCATGAAAGCCATTCGAAATCTGGGAAACAGAATAAGACTGCTCCCAAACAAAGCAACTCCATGCGGATTGTGAACTGTGCAAGTGTCTGCCGAAAATATACTCTGCGGCGAATTCAATAATCGATTTCCACTCTCTCCGTGACCATCCATGCCCTGAATTGACTAAATTGTCCTCAGGGGTTCCGGGCCCCTTAGATACCATGCAGGCCGCTAGTCGCTTCCGATACGGATGTGGGCGTAAGTAGCCCTGCTTGTTCTAAGTCATCGGCTTCCACGATAACTCCAGGCCGGAAACCTACTGCATTATCTCAACCGTCACAACGATGTACTCAAGAGAATGAGGAGTACCGGGCGGTAATTGAGTAATGAGAAATTGACCAAGTGTCGGAGCATGAAATGCATGCTGGTTTATATATATACTCATGCATTAGTTTAGCTCACAACCAAAAGGGAACGGTATGAAAACGGTAATATCGATTTCATACTTGTTATTATGCAGGCACCTGCAGCTCCCTTACAAGGAGAACTCTTAGCTGCTCATTCACCCTACAAGCCTCGTTTCAGCTGTTCTATCACACTGATATTCATTTTCCCTAGACTGGCCCTATTTCAACTTAAGCCGAAGATCCACGCCCTGAATTCAACTTCTTCCAGTCCTTTCACTCCCGACCAGTTCATCATCAGGCAGGGGGCTGAACTATTTCCCTCCACAAACATTTTTGAGCAGGGGAAAACCTGGAATGGTAGGATTTTATGACCATTTCAACTATTGAATCCATCCTATGACTTCGCCCAGCACGCAGGTCTACCCTCGGCCTGTCGCTCGCGTGACCGCCTTGCTCAATTCGCGAAGCCACAGTACTGAACTTGCCACCGCCGTGCACAGCAGCCAGTCGCCGAAGTTCAGGCTCACCGTCGAAAAGGCCTGCTGCAAAAACGGCACGTAAATCACGGCCACCTCCAGCAGCAGCGACAAAATGACTGCTCCCCACAGCCATTTGTTGGAGAACAGCCCTTTGAGCGCGCTATGGATATCAGAACGCGCGTTGAAAACGTTGAAGTTTTGAAACAGCATCAGAGTCGTAAAAGTCATCGTCTGCGCATAACGCATAGTGCCCGAACCGTCGATCAGGCCGCCGGGCAGGCAGGCGTCGAAAACGGCCAGCGTCCCAGCCGCCATGATCGCACCGACGAAAAAGATACCGGCCCACATGCGACGGGTAATCACGCCTTCGTTCCGTGGCCGAGGCGGTTCGTTCATCAGTCCCTCATCCCCCGGATCAACGCCGAGCGCCAGCGCGGGCGCGCCGTCGGACACGAGGTTGATCCACAGGATCTGCGTCGCCAGCAGAGGAAGCACCACGCCGCCGCTCCCGTCTTCCGTGAGCCCGATTGCATCCGCAAGGAGCACGCCGAAAAACATCGTCATTACTTCCCCGATATTTGACGAAAGCAGGTAGCGCAGGAACTTTCTGATATTCGAAAAGATCGCGCGCCCTTCTTCGACCGCCGCGACGATCGTAGCAAAGTTGTCGTCCGCCAGCACGATATCGGCGGCTTCTTTGGAAACATCGGTTCCGGTAACGCCCATCGCCACGCCGATGTCGGCTTTTTTCAAAGCCGGTGCGTCGTTTACTCCGTCACCCGTCATCGCCACCATCGTGCCGTCACGCTGCAACGCCTTCACGATCCGCAACTTGTGCTCGGGGTTGACGCGCGCATAGACCGATACGTCCTGAACCACGCGGACGAGCGTCTCCTCCGACATCTTCTCGAGTTCCGCTCCCGTCACGACCCGCCCGTTCGAAATGATGCCCAGTTCTTCGGCAATAACGGCCGCGGTTATGGGATGATCCCCCGTTATCATCATAGGCCGGATGCCTGCGGCCTTCGAGCGCGCGACCGCGTCTTTCGCCTCCTCGCGCGGAGGATCGATCATGCCTATCAAGCCCAGGAAGACAAGGTCCTGCTCGACGCTCTCATCGACCTTCTCCTGACTGAATCCATCCCTGGGCAGCGGGCGGAAGGCAACTCCCAAAGTGCGCAGCCCCTCGCGGGCAAGTTTTTCATTGGTTTTCAAAATCTCCGCGCATCGCTCCTCAGTGAGAGGACCCATCTCTGCTCCGATCAGCTCCCGGGTACAACGCGCGAGCAATATGTCGGGCGCGCCCTTGGTAAGGGCCAGCAAGCGCTCCTGTCTCTTCGCGTCACTGTGGATCGTGCTCATCAATTTGCGCTCGGACGAGAAGGGGACTTCAGCGATCCGAGAAAAGCGGGCATCCAGCGCCTCAGCTTCCAGCCCGGCTTTGCGTGCCGCCACGATCAAAGCCCCTTCGGTCGGGTCACCCTGCACTGTCCAGCGTCCGTCGTGCTCCCGCAACACGGCATTGTTGGCGCGGTCGGCGACGCCGAGCGCCCGGATGAACTCGAAACGGAGGGCGCCGTCGATCTCGCCTCCCCCCTCGTTTTTCACTTCGCCTTCCGGAGCGTAGCCCGTGCCGCCCACGCTCACGCGACCACTTGCGGTAACGACCGCACGCACCGTCATTTCGTTTTTGGTCAGCGTGCCGGTCTTATCTGAGGCAATGACATTGGCGGAGCCGAGTGTTTCGACCGCCGCCAGATGGCGTACTATGGCATTTCGCTTCGCCATACGCTGCACGCCGAGCGAAAGCACGGCCGTCACCACGGCCGGCAGGCCTTCCGGTACCGCCGCGACCGCGAGCGCCACGCCTAAAATGAGCACGTCGAATAGCGACGAAAAACCGCTGACGTGTTCGACGAGAATAATCGTCGCGATCATCACGGCGGCGATAACGACGACGATGATGCCGAGAAGCCTGCCGACGTGATCGAGTTCTTCCTGCAAAGGAGTGGTATCTTCCGGTGCTTCTTTCAGCATGCCGGCGATACGCCCCATCTGGGTTTCCATTCCGGTAGCCGTGACCACCGCGCGCCCGTGCCCGTAAGTCGCCGCAGTGCCGCTGAAGACCATATTGTTTTGGTCGCAGACCGCGGTCTCTTCCGCAATCGGAAGCGTGTCCTTCGACTCCGGCAGGCTCTCGCCCGTCAGCGCCGCTTCCGCCGTCTGCAGCGAGGTTGACTGAATCACCCGCGCGTCGGCGGGAATGGTGTCGCCTTCTTCGACGAGGATGATATCGCCGGGAACGACCTCAGCCGCGAGGATGCTCTGCCTGGAGCCGTCTCGAATGACGTCGGCCTGTGCGGCCGACATCCTGCGCAGAGCCGCCACTGCTTCCTCGGCGCGTGACTGCTGAAGGTAGCCCATGATCGCATTGAGCAGCACGATAGACAAAATCGCCATCGATTCGTAGGGCAGGGCCGTTTCGCGCTCAACCATCCACAGTCCTGCCGAAATTGCTGTTGCGACCAGCAGCAGGATGACGAGTACATCCTGAAACTGAGCGAGGAATTTCCGCCACGCCGGCACGGATTCTTCCGCCGCCAATTCGTTCCTGCCATATCGTTCGAGCCGCGCCCGCGCCTCTCCTTCGCTCAGGCCGCTGAGCGCATCCGTATGCAGCGCGGCCAGGACTTCGTCAATCGGATGTCGATAGGCATCCATCTATTGGATATCCTTGTTTTTGATCGCATCCCTTTTTTGCATTTGCCCTCACGATGCAATTTGCATCCGTCCGATGCAGGGCCAGGTGATAAAGCCGATCTGATCGTCCACCGAAAGCATCTTGCGGTGATCGCGGTTGAACCGGCCAAGAAGAAAGTCCAGGCGCGGCGGATCGTAACAACGCACCTCGATGCACTCGGAGCCCGGGGGGATTGTGAACGAAGTTGAAGATCGGCATTATTTTTCGTACCATTCTCCTCACACCAGCTTAAAAAATTCAGACACTATTTCTCCACTGTCTTTATATGAGGGTTCCTCAGCGCTGGAGGGATTCGAAAAAGCCAATTTTATATTCTATGGTAATCAATAATCCTATGCGATGAACGAGTGGAAATATGCCAATAAGATAAGAGCGATCCGCACGCTTTGCAACAATATGCCAAACGTTTTGTAAATAGCTGACTTTTTACAATTAAATAGTAAGTCCTGCCATCAACTTTATCAATTTGCTATCGTCCTGTTCGGCAAGCAAGAGTTAAATATGAACAATTGTATTGAAATTAATTTTTAATGCTAATTCAAGATGAGGCAGTGCTTCGTTTTAATATGCCAAGATGTATGGATGTGAACTCCAAAGAGAAGTACGACACTTTATATTAGCTCGATGGTCATATTGCCATTGCAAAGCAATATTAAAAACTATATCTCATACGATATGGTTCTTATCTTGCTGAACGGTAGAAGGACCGAATAATGGGTTGATCACATTTTGGGACTTTGGGAGAAGGGAAAGCGTTGAGACGCCAGAATTAGCCGATCGAGCAAAAAATAGAGAGTTGCTTGGCGAGAAAAAGATACAAAAGGAATAAATACGGATCTCTCAAATTATATGGTTTTTTAGCTCAGGTGAGCATTGAGCTACATTCAGTATCCGAGGCAACCGGTGGAGGCGGATGCAGATTGTTTTTGAATAGGAGCATCGTATCCACCGGTTTTTTCTGCACGGTTCAAAGCACGGAACGCGCGGTACTTCACAGACCACTCAAGTTATAGGTGGAAGTCGCCAGTCGCTTCGGGCTGATACAGGACCTCTTCAATTTTGAGCCTCCTCACCCTTGCGGGCACCTCCCATTCCACGGTATCGCCAGCACTGAAACCGATTAGTGCTGTTCCTATGGGGGCCAGTACGGAGATCTTGTTCTGCTTGACGTCCGCGCTCTCCGGGAATACCACTTGGTAAATGAACTCCTCGCCTGATTCTAGGTCCTTGACTCGGACTCTGGTATTCATCGTGATGACATCATGAGGGATGTCCTTCGGAGCTATGATTTTTGCGCGGTGAAGTTCAACTCCGAGATCTTCCAAGTACTTCCTGTCGCGCATTTCAGATTCCTCTTCGAACGTTTCAATCAGCTTATCCAGCCGGTTCAGATCGAATTCGGTGATATAAAGGGTTCTACTCTTTGCCATGATTTCTCTCCAATCTTCCAGTGGTGGTGCCGGTCGAGAACCTGGATTGCTCAACGCGGTTTCTCCGCTATTTATGGCGCAATACGCCGGCCTTTTTTATGGCATTTTAGGCAATTGTTCAGAATTAGAGAGCAGAGAAACGGAACGGAGGAAAACGCACCTGTTTTGATTTCACAACGATCGATGTTGGACGTCTTGTTTGGTCCAACTCGATCATGCGTCGCAGAGAAGCGTTTTCGGGAGGTCAATTGCTAAAAGTTACTGCGTGAAGAAACAGCCTGTAAGCTTGCACAGCCCCAGCGAATTTGACTTACTCTGTTAGAAATACTAACATAATCGATGTTTTTGTCAATGCAATCTTCGCAAAATCTTTGAAACAATGAGTTACCAATCAGCCAAAGAAAATGGAATTTGAGTGGCTGTCGGCTCCAGTACTAGGGAGATATGATATGGTCTCCGGGATTCGTAAAATCGATACTGGCGGAGAGTAGAGTTGCCCTTCTTCTTGCTATGGTGAGTTCTCCTCAAGCGGCTTAGGCCGGTCAGGCCTATCATTATGCATTTCTCCTTATATGACATCCCTTTTGCCTTCTCAACTATTTCCCGGTACTTATTGCAAACCAGATTTCCTGTCGAAATCGTATTCCTATGAAGCATGGCGTCTTTTTCTTATTGTGTCAAATGTCGCATGCACCGCAACTTTTTCGACAGGAGCATAAGCCGAAACCATTTTGATATTCAGTCGCTCCATTGATTTGCCGAACTGGCGAGGTTCAGCTTGTCACCTTGCCGCCGGCCTCCGGGGTAGATAGTAATGACTGCCTTCGATCCGTGTAGAGAGAGGATAAAAGCCTCTCGTTTTTAATCACATCCTTTGCCTCGCGAAAACTGCTCAATGTGCCCTCTTCCTCTACAAAAAACGACGAGTGATGCTCATTGGCGGCATCATCCATCGTTTAAGATCAGGTCCCATTGGACACCCGGGATCCACTGATGCGTGCTGCCATCCTGGTATAACATCACAACATCACGCCCGGCCATGGAGATCTTTTTCTTCGCTTCCTGCGCTTTCCCCGCCCAGGCGCCTGGCCATTGATGCCGCCTCCTGGAGGCGACATTTGATCCACGTGTTGCTGCGCTTGCCCCCATCACGACGATACCAGTTATAAAAGTGTTTTGCGCTCCACCCCTCGTGGCAAGGTCCCCGGACAACCCCGAGCATTATGTGTATCAAACGCTTCCCCTCCTATCCCGTATACTTCCTCGAAAAGCATTCTCCGCACCTCCTGCAGCACTTCTGTCCACCTCATCGGTCCCCTCCTTCAGGACATTCCATGTGCTACAAGTGCGGACATTTTAGTTGCTCCCCTACACCGCCCGGAACTATGGTTGACCTCTCTACACGAATTCCTTACGATAAGCCTTGGATTGGGTTGGTATTTTCAGAACGCCAGTATTTCAAGGATCGGTATGACACGGCGCCATTTTGAAAAAGCTTCACAGGTTGGGATTCGGCTGGTAGTTTTCGCGCTCCTGGCCCTGATCTGTGTGGGCAATGCACCCCGTGCCTCCGGTCTTTATGACTCCACGATTTCTAACCGATGGGACCTTTCCTCCAGTCTGATCGCCCAAGGTCTGCCGTTTTGTCCTGTTGCCTATACACATGGCATTAACAAGGCCAGGGTCTTTTCCCATGCCTTCAAATATGGAACGACTCCCGCTTCGGATACTCCGTTAACACCAACCTTTCCCTCGCATTGTATACGGCTGCCGCAAACAGGCATCCACACTTTGTTGTTTACGGCCTTCGGGATCAACGTGCGTGCTCCTCCCCGATTTCTTCTCGTCTAGCAAGTTACAGAGAGTAAATCGTTCTGAATTATACAGCGAGAAGAAGGCTGAAACCGGCACATCACCGGTCCGGCCACTGGGAGATAATTATATGATGCGCACTATTCGTATGAAATTCCTGCTTCTTTTGGCACTGACAATCATGGCCATTGTCTTTGTGCTGCCTTCATTTACCGGGAACCTGCCCCCTTGGTGGGGCAAATACATAAGCCACGGTTTGAATCTGGGACTGGACCTAAAGGGCGGTATGCACCTGATCCTGCAAGTAGACATGGACCAGGCCGTCCACAATTTTTTAAACCGTAGCGGCTCCGACTTGAAGGAGAAAGCCAGGGAGAAGCAACTCGAACTGCAGATGGGTGATATCTCCGAAAAGGCACTGCCCGTCACCCTGGTCGATAAAGACCAACAGACTGCTTTCCAGCAGCTGGTGAAGGAGGAGTATCCCCATTTTGAGGTCGGAGTGCCAACGAGCCAGGCCGGTGCTCAAACCTATCAAATCAGGCTGAAGCCCGAGGAATTCAATCGACTCGAGGAGCGCACGGTGTCGCAGAGTATGGAGGTGCTGCGCAATCGAATCGATCAGTTCGGGGTGACAGAACCCGTGCTGGTACGCCAGGGTGCAGACAACATTGTGGTTCAGTTGCCTGGCGTCCAGGACCCGCAACGGGCTCTGGAACTCATTGGTCAGACGGCTCAATTGGTGTTCAAACTGGTGGACGATCAGAGGAGCCTCAATCTACCCGACTTGATCGAACAGGCAATCAAGAGGGGAGAGTTGAAACCCGGCTATACACATGCACAGCTCAATCAGGCTTTGGCCGGGAAAATTCCGGCGGGTGACGAGGTCCATATAGAAAAGAGCATCAACCGCAATACCGGACGCATAGAGAGCACTCACCTGCTGCTGAAAAAGAAGGTGCTCCTTACGGGAGATGCAATTAGCAACGCATCGGTAAGTACCGGTGAGTACAACGAGCCAAATGTCTCCATAAGCTTCGACAGGCGAGGAACCGCGGAATTCGGGAGGATCACGGGAGAAAACGTCAAGCGCCGCTTTGCGATCGTTCTGGATGACATCGTACGTTCGGCCCCTGTCATTCAGGAGCCCATCACCGGCGGCAATGCCCAGATCACCGGGTCGTTTACTCCCGAGGAAGCCCGTGATCTTGCCATAGTCCTTCGGGCAGGTTCGTTGCCAACCACCATCAAGATCGTCCAGAACATCACCGTAGGTCCATCCTTGGGAGCCGACTCCATCAGAGAAGGTCTAATTGCCGGTCTTATTGGAACGCTCCTGGTGGTCGTCTTCATGATCTACTACTATCGTCTCTCAGGACTCGTAGCCGATTACGCGCTGGTGATAAACGTGATCTTTCTTCTGGGGGCTTTGTCGGTAATGGGAGCCACCCTGACGCTGCCGGGTATTGCCGGTATTATCTTGTCGGTGGGAATGGCGGTGGACTCCAACGTTCTGATCTATGAACGGATGCGGGAGGAGCTTCATGCTGGAAAAACACTCAGAAGCAGTATAGATGGCGGCTATGACAAGGCCTTCCTGAGCATCATCGACTCACACGTCACCACTCTGATTACCTCGGTGGTCCTATTTATCTTCGGCACTGGTCCCATCAAAGGTTTTGCCGTTACCCTCAGTCTCGGCGTGATCCTCAATCTGTTCACCGCTCTTTTCGGTACGAGGGTGGTCTACGACTGGCTTCTGGTCAGGCGATGGATAAAGAAGATCAGCTTCCACCAATTTTTCGAGAAGCCCAACATCGATTTTGTTGGCTGGCGCCATTACGCCTTTGCTCTCTCCGGAGCGCTCATCATCTTGGGAACCATAGGTTTTGTTCAGCTTAGCCGTGGTTACGGCAATCTGGGGGTGGAGTTCAGCGGGGGCACGTTGGTTCAGCTTAGCGCCGGACAGTCTTTCACGGTAAATGAGGTCCGAGAGGCCCTCGACAAAGAAGGACTGGGGCATGCCGAGATCCAACCGGTCAAGGGGACCAGGGATCTCGTCATCAAGCTGAAAAAATCAGAGGAATCCGTTGGGCAGATCTCGGAAAATCTGGCCGGCATCCTGAATAAGTCCTTGAGCGGAAATCACTTCGAGGTCATAGGAAAATCGGAGATCAGTGCCTCCATCGGCCAGTATCTCCGCAACAAGGCATTGATTGCGATAACAATCTCTATAGTGTCCATTATTTTATACATCGCATGGCGCTTTCAATTCATTTTCGGATTGGGGGCCGCCATAGCAACCTTTCACGATGTCCTTGCTGTTTTGGGAATCTTCTGGCTGCTCGACAAGGAAATTACCCTGCTCGTAGTTACCGCACTGCTCACCCTCGCCGGCTATTCGCTGACCGACACTGTGGTGATCTTCGATCGCATCCGTGAGAACATGAGGGCTCGAAGACGGGATGATTTTGGCAACATCATCAATTTGAGCGTCAATGAGGTACTCTCACGCAGTATTATCACCAGTGGGACTGTGTTCCTGGTGGTCCTTGCCCTCTATCTGTTCGGGGGCGTGGTCCTGCACGATTTTGCACTGGCAATGATCCTCGGAGTCCTCGTGGGTTCTTACTCATCGATTTTCGTGGCAAGTCCTTTCCTTTATGCCTGCCGTAAGAAGGCTCGGCGAGTACCAGTGAAGAAAGATGAGGCTGAAGGCCTATCGCGCCTTCGGAAGGAGCGGGAAGACAAGAGAGAACCGGACTCGGACAAAGGCAGAAAAGAAGCGAAAGAGAAGCAGCGCAAGTAGGCAAATGATCGAGGAACAAGGGGATGGCACGTTTGTTGTCATCCCCTCAGGAAAGAGCCGCTGTCGCGGAACAGGTTCTTGACTGCCGCCCAGTTGATCGAACTTGGTCATCTCCAGCAGAACTGCTCAATGGTTTTGACCACAGGGAGGCATGCGAGCTTGATTGCCTTTTGATGGCGCGTTGCCCGCGCAAGCCGTCTCTCCATCGGCAAGGGCGCTCAAGTAATCTAAATGGGAAAATCCTTTTTGGGCAGCGTTGGTGGCCAGCGCATCGTAGTTATCTCGATTAGCAGATTTTTGAAAAAACCGCAACCAAGACCCGCAACCAAACCATCTTTATTTCGAGCTAAACTTAATCGGGGCGAGAGGATTCGAACCTCCGACCCCCTGCTCCCAAGGCAGGTGCGCTAACCAGGCTGCGCTACGCCCCGATAAAAACGATTTTCTTTACCATGCACCCACGCGAAAGGCAACACGCAAGGCATCTGCCTGCCCCGCAATCACACAGCGACTGAGCGCTGCACCCTGCGGCCGGTGAAACAACGTAAGTCACGCGAACGCATGACACAGGGAGTGCGGAGGCCCAGTCGCCCGCGCATTTGAAGCTTTTCGAAAGGCCTCACCCGAAAAATCTAATCACTGTTCCGCATCCGGCCCTTTACCGTGCATAGTTCGGCATAGGCGGCATCGACCAGGTCCTGGGCGCAGGTCATGCCTTCCGAGAACGTGCCCACGCCGATTGCGGTCGAGATCAGGACTGCGGTCTTTCCGCATTTGAAGGGAGATTTCCGGATAGTGGACGAAAGGTAGGGGATAACTTCCCGCGCCTCATCCTCGGGCACGTTCGAAAGCACCGCCAGGAATTCGTCGCTCCCGTACCGGCCGATGAAGCAGTCCTCGGAAGGCAGGATGCTTTCGAGCTGCGCCGCGGCGTGCCGGATGACTTCTTTTCCCTCTTCGAAATCGTCCCAGTCGTGGACGAAACTGAAATCCACCACCAGAACCGAGATGGGCGTTTTGCCCCTGCGCGCCTTCCTGAACTCGCGCTCAAGGACCGTGTAGATCTGGAAGAAATTGAGAAGTCCCGTCAACTGGTCCTGAACCGCAAAATCCTTCACCTTCTCATAGGTGAGGCAGTTGTCCATGGAAAGAGCGATATGCGTGCCGAGCCGCTCGAGCAGGTCGGTTCCGTCCTGGGGATGATACCTGTCGGGATCGGGGCTGCCAAGGAGCAGCGCCCCGAAGAGCACTTCATTGACGTTCAGCGGGATCAGCGCCCCCGAGCGCACCGCCTCGCCGTCTCCCACGTGGAGCGGCGGCGTGCCGTTTTCTTCGGACGAAAACAGCACCGGCTTGAGCGACGGTCCGAAAAGCGACCGCACCTCTTCACCCGCCATCGGGGATATCCACCCGGTGTCGCCTATCCTGCAGCTCTTCTCGGGTTCCTGTTGGAAGAGCCGTTCCTGAATCTCGGGATGGGAAATGTAGAGGACGAGAACTCCCGCCTGGAAGCGGATGCCGATCTCCCGCAGCAGTTCTTCGGCAAGACGGTCCAGTTCGCGCATCCTGAAAAGAAGGCGTTCGACCGCCGCGAAATGACGCCAGATTCTCTCGTTTTCGGCGGCATTGGCCAGGACTGCGGAGAGTTCCCGTCGAAGCGTGTCGTTTTCGGAGCGCAACCGCGCCGCATCGTCGGAAGGCAGCGCCTCCGTGGGTGCCTCGTTTTTCCCGGCATCGGCGGTATTTTCCACAACTGCCGGCAAAACAAGGCCGCTGGGATCTTTTTTCCGTTTGCGCTTGGGCATGAAACTGCGATTCCGTTGGATCGGCAGCCGGGGGATCACCGCCCGGAGCCTCTAAATGATTATTTTCGGAGATTTTCGGCCGAGTTCGATCAGGGTCAGCGCCTCGTTTACCGCATCGATTGCACTCTGGACCACGAGCAACCCGGGAATCTGGTATTGGGGCTGAAGGGCAATCACCCCTTTTCCGAGTTTGAGCGCGAAGGCGATTTCCGACAGGGTCCCGTACCCGCCCGAGATCGAGATCAGCACGTCGGCCGTTTGGACGATGATGGCGTTGCGAGCCTGGCCCATGTTCGTCGCAATCGGGATATCGATGAATTCGTTCGCATCGCCCGTATCCGCGCCGGGCAGAATGCCGACGGTCACCCCGCCGATTTCCTTCGCTCCCCGGGCGGCCGCCTCCATAACCCCCTTGAGTCCGCCGCAGACAAGGACCGCCCCCTTTCGGGCAACCTCTCGCCCGACCTCGGCCGCAAGCTCTTCCACCTCCGGCGAACAGGCGCCCGCGCCCACCACCGCGATGTATGGACTACGCGTATCTATTCCTTCCATCCCCATTTCCCCACCAGGTCCACGAACCGGACCCCTCCCAGTTTGGTTTTGCCGATCCCTTCCGGTTTCCGCTCGACCAATACGAGTTCCTGGCCGAACCGGTCGCCGACCGGAAGAATAAAACGGCCGCCCATCGCAAGCTGATTCACAAGCGGCTGGGGAATCTCCGGAGTGCCGGCACTAACGATTATGCCGTCAAAGGGCGAATCATCGGGCCATCCCATGGTGCCGTCCCCGACCCTGATGATCACGTTCTTGTAGCCCAGTTGATGGAGCATCTGGTTTGCACGGTAGGCAAGGGCCGGATGCCGCTCGATCGAAAACACCCTGTCGGCGAGTTCTGCGAGCACCGCCGCCTGATAGCCGGAGCCCGTTCCGATTTCCAGGACTTTTTCAGTCCCCTTCAGCCGGAGACTTTCCGCCATCAGAGCAACGATATACGGCTGCGATATGGTCTGCTTTTCCCCAATCGGCAGTGGATGGTCATTGTAGGCCTGATCGCGGAGCGCCTCGTCGACGAAAAGGTGCCTGGGCACCTTCCGCATCGCTTCCAGAACTCCGGGGTCCTGAATGCCGCGGGCCACAAGCTGCGTTTCCACCATGCGGTCGCGGGCCTTGTTGAAATTGATCATGCCTGTAAAACCTGCCTTGAACCGGAGTAGAGCGCAAAAGAGCGGGGGGAAGACCTGTCACGCGCTTCGCGTGATTCCCCGGCGCCCCCGGGAGGTCATGCGCCGAGCGTGACGCAGGGGCCGGTGTGACGCCGCCGGCGTCATCCGCACCGCTTCTTATGCACGTATGTGTAATTATTATCTGCAATTTGTCCCGGTTACGTTTTCCATATAAAAAAATATAAAGCAAGGAGATTTTGAGCGCTCTGGAAAATGGTTCACAGCAGGTTGGCCCATGCGGAATAGGCAAGCGAGAGCGGATCGGCCGGATCGGCAGCGCCGATGGCTTCCCGGCGAAGCCTCCTGCGGAACCAGGAGCCGAACGGGTAGCGTTCGCGCCCCATAGAAACCCAGGGGGCGACTGCTTCCATCTCAGTTTGCATCGAAAGAAGCGGAAAGACCTGCGTGCCGGCATAAATGAAGACAAGATTGTCCTTCCAGGACGAATCATAGGACTTCAGGAACGGCCCGTCCCTGCCTTCAAGGATCCTGTTTCCCACCCCGCTATGGTGGTGGTCGCCGGCCGGCCTGAGCGCGAAAAGCTTTTTGGCCTGGTATTCGCCGCGAATGATCTCGATGGCGTCCCGCCGGTCGGAACCGTACGGGTCGAAGACCCCGATGCCCCGGAACGGAAGCCCTTCCGCGGCAAGATCTTCCAGGGCGAGCGCGAAGCTGGGCCGGCGGGCATGAGCTGTATCTTCCCAGAAAAGCACCAGCGGGCGCTCGATATGGCGCTCAACCAGCCGAAACAGGGCTGCCAGGTAATCTTTGTCCGCCCGCCTTCGCGAAGAGATGAAAAACTTGTCGATCCACGGAAGCACGAAGGAGGAAATCTTCCCGGAATCGATCATGTTTTGTGCCTGGGCAGCCAGGGCAAAAAGGAGAACCAGGCCTTCGATCCAGCCCTTTTCCGCCCTTTCGCGCCAGGCTGCCACATCGTTCGGTGTGAACCGCTGATGCGGGCTGACCGGTCCCGTCCATGCGGACACACCGTCCACGGCGGCTCCGCAAGTCATTTTGGGTGCAAAGATGCGCCGGGCGCGGGACTCGAAAATCTCCCGTACTTCCCGCATATCGAGCGTAGCGCGCATTCCGGGCAAAGCATCTCGCACCGCACACCCGAAATCCCGGTAAAGCTCTTTGGATGGAAACTGCGAGGCGATGTCTTCGACGCCCCAGCCCCCCGCGGCGGCAAGGCTGGCGTTGTGCCAGCTCAAGACCACCCGTCCCGCTGCCGTGCCGGCCTCCCGGGCAAGCCTTCCGACGGCGGCAAGTTCACCGGCCTGGGCGGAGACCAGCCTGTCCCAGTAGCCGAGCACCCGGGTCCTTCTGCCCTCCCAGTAAAGCCGCGAGATGGGCGGCACCGCCGCACCGGAAGGGGCGCTTTTGGGCGCGGAAAGCAGGCAGGCACCAATCCGCTTCCAGGCGCCGGGCGACTTTGCCCGGATGGCAAACAGCGGTTTCAAATCGGCGGTGGTAATTTCCAGGCAGGGTTGTGCCCGGACCATTTCGCTTTCCGGGGTCAAAAGCCGCCTTCGCAGCAAACGCCAGCGCCTCCGGGCTGATCCGTGAAGGGATGACCTTTTTCCGTCCCAATGCCGGATGAACGGCCGGACGGGAAATCTTTTTTCCACCAGCCAAGACGTGAGCCCAGCCGGAACCCGGGACAGGATGCGTTCGAAAAAGCGGGCGGTATCCGGATCGTCCGGAACTTCCCCGGCTGCGATCAGTTCGCAGAAGGCTTTGAGAAGATCGGGCGGGATCAGGCCTACCCGAGGCCGGAGCCGGGCCAGGTCCGAGGCAAGGCGCAGGTAGTGCTCCGGGGAGCCCCCGCTTTCGTCGGGGTCGAGGAGCAATGTCTCCAGTCGCTGCAGAAAATCGTGGCTCTTCATCGATTTTACCGGGATCCTTTGTCTATTCACCGCCTGCGGCAGTAACTCGTAAATTACCAAATTTCAGTCCTTTGTGGGAGCGGCTTGCAGCCGCGAAGGTGTGGTTATCTGCGGTCGGGATTGAAAAAGCATCGATGCTGGAAGCCTATTTCCACACAGTTTACGAGTCTTTTCCACGTTCTCTGCGCCTCTGCGGTTGATTTTTTTGCCTATGTTTTTCAGAGTTTGCCCTCCTAAAGTCCATGTCGGAAGGTGAAAAAAATTGTTGACTATATATAAAGTTTGTTTTACCTAATTGCTGTCCTTATAAGATCAGCAGAGGTGGTTTATGCACGGCCCGCGGATTCGAGAAGATGATTGTTGTTGCAAGGGCGGCGCGGAGGCGAAGCGCTCAGGCGTTCCTCTTTGCGATGCCAAGACCGGAGGGAAAGTCAAGGTGGCCTGCGTCGATGGCGGAAGAAGCCTTTGCGCACGCATGGCCGCGCTGGGAATCTATCCCGGGGTCGAAATGCAGCTTCTTTGCAGCGGATGCAACTGCCCCTGCCTTGTCCGAGTACACGGGGGGACCCTCAGTCTGGGGAAAGGTGTTTCGGATAAGATCCTTGTAACTCCTTCCGCCTAGCATACGCTCCATGACAATATGGCGGCTCTCGGGCCGCTTCTTTTTTAGGCGGAAAAGTTAGGCTACCCTAATTTTTCGCAATAAGAATGCTTACTACGCGTTATCATGAAACATTTTTGGAAGGAATGTACATGCAGGTTGTCCCACTTCGTAAAATGGCCAAGGGACAGAAAGGGATCATCCACAAGGTGAACGCCTCCGGCGAGCTGGGCCGCCGTATCCGGGACATGGGCATCGTCCCGGGAACGCCGTTCCAGGTTCAGGGCCGCGCGCCCCTGCGCGACCCCGTGGCGATCAGGATTCGCAATTTCACCCTGAGCTTGCGCAACAACGAAGCCGACTTCATCGAAGTCGAAGTGGAAGAAGAAACGGAATGAACGGTTCGCAGGAATACCTCATGGCGCTTGCCGGTAACCCGAATTGCGGCAAAACGACCCTTTTCAACGCTCTTACCGGCGCCCACCAGCACGTAGGGAACTATCCCGGAATCACGGTCGAAAAGAAGGAAGGCCTCTGCCGCTTCAACGGCGTACAGCTCCAGCTGGTGGACCTCCCAGGCACCTATTCGCTCACCGCCTACTCGATGGAAGAACTGGTCGCCCGCAACTTCCTCGTCCAGGACCGCCCCCACGTCGTGATAAACATTGTCGATGCCTCGAACCTCGAACGCAACCTCTACCTTACCGTTCAGCTCCTGGAACTCGGCATCCCGGTGCTCGTGGCCCTCAACATGGTCGATATGGCGATTGCGCGAGGCGTCGACATAAACTTCGACGTGCTCGCCCACCGTCTTCAGATACCCGTCGTCCCGACCGTCGCGCGAACGGGAAAGGGCAAGGAAGACCTGCTCAAAACCGCCTCCGACCTGGCCCTGAAAAAACCCGAATGGAAACCGCTGCATATCTCCTACGGCCCCGATATCGACCCGGTTCTCGACCGCATGGAACCGATGATCACCGCCGCAGGCTTCCTGACGGACCTCTTCCCCGCCCGCTGGACCGCTCTCAAGTACCTGGAAGCCGACGAAGAGATCATTTCCAAAGGCAGGGAGGTCGACCCGGCTCTCTCTTCGAAGCTCGAACAAACAGCCGACCAGGTGACCGAGCACCTGCAAAAGACCCTGGACAGCTACCCCGAAGCCATCATCGCCGACCATCGCTACGGGTTCATATCCGCCCTTCTGAAGGAAGGCGTCATCAAAAAAAACCAGAAGGCCAACCGGCTCTACCTATCGGACCAGCTGGACAGGGTGCTCACCAACAGTTTTTTGGGCCCCGTGCTCATGCTGGCCATTCTCTACGTCGTCTACCAGTTTACCTTCAACTACAGCAAGGTCCCGGTTGGCTGGCTGGAATCGGGGTTTGCCGCCCTGGGCGGGTTTGCCGATTCGGCGCTTCCCCCCGGCCCACTCAAGTCGCTCATCGTCTCGGGAATCATCGCGGGGGTGGGCGGTGTGCTCGGCTTTGTTCCCCTGATCATTTTCATGTTCCTGGCTATCGCTTTCCTTGAAGACACCGGCTATCTCGCCCGCGTGGCCTACATGCTCGACCGCGTCTTCCGGACCTTCGGGCTGCATGGAAGCTCGGTCATGGCCTACATCATATCCGGGGGCATCGCCGGCGGCTGCGCCGTTCCGGGCGTCATGGCCACACGGACTCTCAGAAGCTCCCGGGAACGGCTGGCAACGCTTCTCACAGCACCCTTCATGAACTGTGGGGCCAAGCTGCCGGTTTTCGCCATGCTCATCGCCGCTTTTTTCGCGGCGAAGGAAGCCCAAGTCATGTTCCTGCTGACGATCCTGTCATGGACCGTCGCGCTTCTCATGGCAAAGCTCATCCGATCGACCATCCTGCGCGGCCCGAGCACGCCCTTTCTGCTCGAACTGCCCCCGTACCGGCTCCCGACCTTCAAGGGGCTGCTCATCCACACCTGGGAGCGGACCTGGCAATACATCCGGAAGGCTGGTACAATAATTCTCTGCATCTCCATCATGTTCTGGGCCCTCATGTCCTACCCGGGCCTGCCGGAGGCCGACAAGAAGTTCTACGACCAGGAACGCGCCTCGATCCTGGCCGAAGCCCCGGAAAACATCCGCTCGGCGCTTGCCGAGCCGCAGAACGGGGCGAAGAGCGCAAACCCGGAGGTCGAGCCATACCGCAACCGGCTCCAGGAAGTCGATTACGAAGAGGCCCAGGCCGCTTTGAAGAACTCCATCGCAGGGCGAATAGGTTCGGGGCTCACCGTGATAACGCATGTGAACGGCTTCGACTGGCGCACAAATGTCGCGCTGCTCTCTGGATTTGCGGCCAAGGAAATTATAATATCCACCATGGGGACGGCCTATTCCATGGGCCAGTCCAAACGGGGGCAGGAAATACCTCTGAGCGACAAACTGGCGGCAGATCCCACCTGGAACCCGCTCAAAGCATTTTCCCTGATCGTTTTCATCATGCTGTACGCTCCCTGTTTCGCCACGATCACCTGCATCATTCGGGAATCGGGCGCCTGGAAGTGGGGCGTGTTTTCGCTGGTTTTCAACACCACGGTGGCCTTCATCCTGTCTTCGCTGGTGTACTGGGCCGGAAAATGGATGGGGCTGGGGTAAAGGCTTTTTACAGGCCCTATAAGTCGTATAGGCCCCATATGACTTATATAGTTCAGGAAAGGAATTACCATGTGGCAGACGGCGGTTGTCCTGCTGATCGTTGCGGCAGTGTTGTTATATATTATCAGGCACTATGCCCGGGTATTCCGGGCGGAAGCCCCGGCCTGTTCTTCCTGTGCCGGGTGCTGCGCGTCAAAGCCCGATGCAGGGCAGGGTCCGTGTGATTGTCACGGCGACGCGTTTTCGGAAGCCCACGGCTCAGGAGGCCGAACCGAATCATGAAAATCGACGTATCTCTTCCGGCCAGCCCGGCCCGGCTCTCGCAGATCACCATCGGCGAAGATGTTCTGGAACGTATCAAGGGCGAAGTGGAAAAAGCCCTGTGCGGCCGCTCGATATACTGGGTCTGGGACGAGTCCGTCTGGGAACTCTGGGGCAGGAAAGCTGTCGCCGACCTGGGCTGGCCCGATCAAAGGGATAGCAGGACTATCCTCTTTGCCGCTTCGGAACCGAACAAGCGGCTCAGCTCGGTCGAACTTATCGCCCGGCGCCTCGTAAACGCCGGGGCGGGCCGCGACAGCGCCATCGTGGCCATAGGCGGGGGCGTCACCGGGGACGTGGCCGGATTCACCGCATCGATCTACATGCGCGGCATTCCCCACATCCAGGTGCCCACCACGCTGCTCGCCCAGGTGGACAGCAGCGTCGGCGGCAAAACGGGCGTGGATCTCACCGAGGGCAAGAACCTCATCGGCACCTTCCACCAGCCCCGGCAGGTGTGGATAGACCCGCGCTTCCTGACCACCCTCCCTGAAGTCGAATTCCGCCAGGGCATGGCCGAAGTGATAAAGTCGGCCATAATCGGGGACGAAGTGCTCTGGAAATTCGTGGAAGGCCACTCGGAAGCCATAAAGAACCGCGACCCGGAGGCTCTTCTCCGGATCATCTCCGCCAGCTGCCTCCTCAAGGCCGGGGTGGTGGAAGCAGACGAAAAGGAATCCGGATACCGCCGGGTGCTCAACCTGGGACACACTGTCGGACACGGGCTCGAAAAGCTCACCGGTTACACCCTCAAGCACGGGGATTGCGTCGCGGTCGGAATGATCGCCGCCGCCACCCTGTCGCAAAAGCTGGGGAAAATGCAGGGCACCGATGTCGACAGACTCGAAAGCGTTTGCCGGAAATGGAAGCTCCCCGTGCGGATTCCTGCCGAAATCGAACCGGAAGCCATAGTGGACGCAATCCAGGCCGACAAGAAGCGCATCGGAGAAAGAATCCATTTCATCCTGCCCGTCCGCATCGGCGAAGTCATGGAATACACTGACATCGATTACGGGCAGTTCAGGGAAATACTTGCAGCGCTGAGGGCGGAATGATCAGGAACGAAGGACGCGGAGCGGCATCGGCCTCAGGGGCAGACATGCCTGCTGAATACGAACTCAACAAATTGCTGTCCGAAACGATCATCTGGGACATCCTGGCATCCATCGCCGATGCGGTGATAACCATAGACGAGGACCACCGGATCGTTTACTGCAACAAGGTCGCCGAGAAGATGTTCGGCTACTCCTTTTCCGAACTCGTGGGGACCGACGTTACCCCGCTCATTCCGGAACCGTACGGCGCCGAGCACCGAAGCTACGTCAACCGCTATATCCGGACGCGCGAAGGGCACGTCATCGGGAAATCGCGCGAGTGCTTCGGAAAGCGAAAAGACGGCGCCAGCTTTCCGGTCGAAATCTCCTACTCGGTATCCGAAACGGCCGGCCGGCTCTATTTCACGGCGGTCCTCCGTGACATATCCCAGAGGAAGGAAATGGAGCGCGAGATGCGCTTCATGGAAAAGCTCGCAAACGTCGGCAAGGCGATCGCCCACGTCGTCCACGAAATCCGCAAGCCGCTCGTCGTGATAGGGGGCTTCGCAATGCAGGTCGCCGGCTGCAGCGCGCTGGAGCAGCACGAAAAGGAGCGGCACAAGCTCCAGATCGTCGTCGATGAGGTCAAGCGCCTCGAAGCCCTTCTCAGCGGCATCCGCCTGCTTACCCGTCCGCCCGCATCGAGTTCGAAGCAGTCTGTCCAGGTTAACGACCTTATCCGCGAGACACTGGAACTCCTGGAACCCATGCTGCAGGGACAGAAAGTCGACGTGCGCACCGAACTGTCCGCGGAACCCGTGCTCATCATGGGCGACCCGGACCAGCTGAAACAGGTGTTCCTCAACCTCTTCCAAAATGCGCTCGACGCAATGGAGGGAACCGGGAGCCTCAACGTCCTGACCAGGAACAATGCCCTGAACGCGGAAATCGAAATCCGCGATACCGGCCCGGGGATCCCGCCGGAACTGCTCGACAAGATCTTCGACCCCTTCTTCACCACCAAGCCGGAAGGCACCGGCCTCGGACTCGCCATCACCAGCAACATCGTCCACGAACACGGCGGCGATATCAGCATCCTGCCGGGCGACGGCGCTGTATTTCTGGTAAGCCTTCCCCTGAAAAAGAGTTAATATAATTCCCGGGATGCCGGTAAAATTGCCCGGCATTCCGGCGGGTCTGCAATTTCGCCCGGATCGGGGCTGCGCTGCGGCCCGGCTGACATAACTTATTCATACGAGGCGTAAAATGCGGGAATACACGAATTACCCACTTGTTATCGGGGCCAGGGAAACAGACCAGGGAATCATGACCTATCTTCGAGGCTACGGGAAACACATCTGGATGGGAATCTACGCGTTCCTGATAAAGGGGGCCGACCAGAGCATCCTCGTCGATACGGGGCTCGAGCAGTTCATGGTCCCGGACAACATCCAGGAAGAATACGGCATCGAGGTCCAGGAATTCGAGGATGCCCTCGCAGCCCACGGACTCACCCCCGAGACGGTGGACATCGTAATACATACGCACCTGCACAACGACCACTGCGAAAACGACTATAAGTGCACCAACGCCAGGATAGTCGTCCAGAAGGCTGAATACGACTTCTGCATGAATCCGCACCCGATCGACTACCGCTACTTCCCGGACCTCCTCGACGGTCTCAACATCGAACTGGTGGAAGGCGACGTGGAATTCATGGACGGCATCAAGCTCATTTTCACGCCCGGCCATACCCCCGGAGGACAGACCATAGCCGTCAACACCTCCGCCGGCACAGCCGTGATCCCCGGCTTCTGCTGCAATGCAATGAATTTTCCCGCTTCCGGTCCGGCCGTCGCCCCCGGCGTCCACATCGATGCCATCGTCGCCTTCGAAAACGCCCAGAAAGTGCGAAAAATGGCCGACATCCTGCTTCCGCTCCACGACATGGCGGTCGGACGGCGAAAGCGCATCCCGGAATAGAAGCGCACCATGACGGTCATTCTCATGGGGGTGTCGGGCGCAGGGAAAACAACCGTCGGCAAACTGCTCGCCCGCGCCCTGGAATGGCCCTTTTACGAGGGCGATGAGTTCCATTCCGCTGCAAACATCGCCAAAATGCAAAGCGGTATCGCCCTGACAGACCTCGACCGGCTCGGATGGCTCACCGCCCTGGAAGCCCTCATCAGGAAACTGGACGCCGAACACATCAACGCCGTCATTGCCTGTTCGGCCCTGAAGCAGGACTACCGGGACCGGCTCCGCGTCGGAAGCAGGGTGCGCTTTATCTACCTCAAGGGAAGCTACGATCTCATCCGCAAACGGCTGGAGTCGCGCCCAGGCCACTTCATGAAAGCCGGCCTGCTGGCAAGCCAGTTCCAAACCCTCGAAGAACCCGGCGGGGTGTTGACCTTAGACGCATCCCTCGAACCGGAAACCATCGTCCGCCGCATCAGGCAGGCCCTGGGGGTGTGAAAACAGGTATGAAAAGGCTTCTCATCACGGGAGCAAGCGGGTTTCTCGGCTGGAACCTGTGCCGGCTCACCGCCGGCAACCGGGAAGTTTTCGGGCTCGCCCTGCGAAACCGCATCTCGATCGACGGCGTAAAGATCATGGGCGCCGACCTGACCCGCTTCGACGACATCAAAAAAATCTTCCGGGAAATCCGCCCCGATGCGCTGATCCATACCGCGGCGATGTCCGACCCGAACTCCTGCCAGCAACACCCAGCCGAATCACGCAAAATCAACCTCGACGCCACGATAAATCTTGCCGGCATCTGTGCGGACCGCGCCATTCCGTTTGTGTTCACCTCCACAGACCTGGTCTTCAACGGGCTCTCCGCCCCGTTCCGCGAAGATGACCCCGTATCCCCCATAAGCGCCTACGGCGAACAGAAAGCCGAAGCCGAAGCCGCCGTGCTCGCTACATACCCCGATGCCGCAGTCTGCCGCATGCCGCTTATGTACGGCAACCCCGGCCCCGCCGCCAAAAGCTTCATCCAGCCCATGATCGCGGCCATGAAAGAAGGCCGCGAATTGAAGCTCTTCACCGACGAATTCCGCACCCCGCTGAGCGGCCGGGATGCCGCGGCAGGACTCCTTCTCGCCCTCGACAAGGCTAAAGGCCTCCTCCACCTCGGTGGCCCGGAACGCCTCTCGCGCTTCGACTTCGGCACCGTTCTTCGCGACGTGCTCGGCATGGAAGCAAACCTTATCGCCTGCACCCGCGACAGCGTCCCCCTTCCCGCTCCGCGCCCGCCCGACGTCTCCCTCGACAGCACCCGGGCCGCGGGGCTCGGCTTCAGACCGGGGTCGGTGCGGGGAGAACTCGAGCATCTGTTCCCTGCGAAGAACTGAACGTCCAGGGCAGCGAAAGGCAAATGCCAAAGGCGTGGGGACCGCGGCCCCCACACCCCCTTCGTCACTCGCGTGACTCACCTGGCTCTGCGTCGGCGCACCGCGCAAGCGCGGAGCAACCGACGCAGCCCCGAGCGCTCGGCCCTGCACGCCGACGCGCGCCCGGCCGAATTGAAGTCTCCCCATCCCTCTCGCCTTTTGCTTCGCGAGAGAAGCAGCTCAATCCTTTTGCTCTTCTTCGCGGCTTTCGCGAGAGAAAAAACAAACCTGCTCCACCTGCTAAACACCTGCCGCCCTTGAACCCACATCGAACAGCACAACCCATTTTAAAGCGTTTTTTCGCGTTTTCGTTTCTCCCTCTGCCCTTCGCGGCTTGGCGAGAGAAAAAACAAACCTGCTCCACCTGCTAAACACCTGCCCGCCCTTGAACCCACATCGAACAGCACAGCCCATTTCAGAACGCTTCTTCGCGTCTTACCCGCATCATTCGGCGGGATTCGCGAGATAAGATCAGCGCGCCCGGCCCGCCCCCAGTTTTGGGGTTTCCACGCACGGGCGATATGGACAAACGAAAAAGTATCCGCTAGTATTAACTCTCGAATTTTCGGGTTCACTTCGGAAAGAAAGGAGGTAGTTCGATGAAGCGACTTTTTTGCGTTCTGGCTGCGGTTTTCTTCCTGTTTACCATGTCAGTGCCGAGTTTCGCCGAGGCGGGCACTTACGTGCACACGACCCATTACACGAAAAAGCACCACAAGAAGTATCATAAGCGCCACAAGAAGCACATCAAAAAGCACCGTAAGCACCATCGTCATTACAAGGCTGTCAGAACGGTGTATTAGTTATTGAAAAAGGAAGGGCAGGAAATTGCGATTCTGCCCTCCCTTTTTCATGCGGCTCATACCCCGCCGTTTTCATTCAAACCTTCGGCGCTTTCCGCCTCTTCCCCGTTTTCCATCACCACACCCGCCTCGGAAACCCGTTTCGCAATGGTTATAAACCCGGTGTGCGCCACCATCCGGTCCGAAGGACGCGCGCGAAGCTGATCGATCTTCCAGTCGCGCCGGAGCAGTTCGAAATTTTCAATGTTTCCGAACCCGTTTGCCTTCAGTTCCCGGTACATTAGCTGGACTTGGCCAACATTTGGGCTGAGGCTCACAAGCAAGCCGCCCATGCGCAGCAGCGAAGCGAAATTCTTCACTGCGTGCCAAGGCTCCGGAAGGTCGACGAATACCCGGTCCGCCTTGATCGATATCGCCGCGTCCCGGATGTCCGCATTGATTATGTGATGGTTTTCGGGGTGCCCCCCAAAAAAACGGCAGATATTGTCACGCGCTCCCAGCGCGAATTCAATGCGCTTTTCGACGGAGATCAGTCTGCCCTTCCCACACAAGGCGCGCAGCAGCGCCAGCGCCAGGGCTCCCGCGCCAACACCCGACTCGAGGATAGTGCACCCCGGGTAGACGTCCCCGTAGAACACCATGGCGCTGAGGTCCTTGGGATATATTATCTGGGTGTGCCGCTTCATGCTGAAGATGTAGTCCTGGAGGGTCGGCCGGAAAAGCATCAGCTTTGCCCCTTTGGTCGTCATCAGCCAGTCGCCTTCTTCCTTGCCCACGATATCTCCGAGCTGAATTCCCCCCAGGTGCGATGAATAGGGCTCGTTCTGGATCCGAACCAGCCATTTTTTGCCCTTCTGGGATGTCAGCAGCACCCACTCGCCTGTCTCAAATTTACTCATGCCTGAAAGCCCTCGGAATTCATTAAATTTTTAAAACCTCTTTGTTCTCCATTTCCCGGCCAATGTCAACCTTCCGGATCGTTGTGGACGGGAAACCGGATGATTAGTATAACTCGATCCACATACATGCTACCGGCACAACAACATATTATCGAGGAGGCGCAAATGCAGCAGACCCGTCTGGCGGCAGTCTTTATCCTTGTCCTCGGCTTCGGAATGAATGCGATCGGCGGGGAAGCTCCGCAGGCATACGACAATCTCAAATGCGGCATGTGCCACAAGCCCGACAGGAAGGCCGCAGGCGTCTCCCTGGCGGAAATTGCGAAAACTTACCAAGACAGGGAAAAGCTGGTGAAGTTCTTCAAGGGCGAAAGCAAACCCCTTATCGAGAGCGAAAGGTGGGGCATGATGCGCGGGCAGCTCGCCAAGATAGAAGAACTACAGGACAGGGACAAGGAAGCCCTCGCGGATTATGTGCTGAGCTTCAAATAAGCGCTTGATGCCGCTCCTGGCGCATCACCGCCAACCCGGCGACACCTTCGGATTAAATGAGATGCGCAGCCGCCCTGTATTTCGCAGTTTCTCAGATAAGCAGCCAAAATCCGCAATAGAATCTGCCGTATACCGCTATTCCGTTTTCTTCCTCGTCTTTATCATGTACTCTGTCTTCGTCCATATTCGATATCGATTCGCCCTGGAGCATGTATGGATTTTCTGGTATTCCACTTCCCAGTCTCAGGCGTTGAAACGTCACTGGTCATTCCGCCGCTGGTTGCTTTCATCGTCTCGATCTTTACCTCGATGGGAGGGTTGTCGGGCGCCTTTCTCCTGCTGCCTTTTCAGGTGAGCTTCCTGCATTTCACGTCGCCCTCGGTCAGCGCGACAAACTTCGTCTACAACATTGTGGGCATCCCGAGCGGCGCCTACCGGTACCTGCGGGAAGGGCGCATGGCGTGGCCGCTCACGCTGGTGGTCATAATCGGCACCCTTCCCGGCGTTTACATCGGGTATTATCTCCGAATCCTGTACATGCCCGACCCGCGCGCATTCAAGCTTTTCGCCGGGTGCGTCCTGCTCTACATCGGCGCACGGCTCCTCTACGAAATGACGCCCTGGTTCCGGGGCAACAGGCAAATGAATCGCTTCGAGGAAAAATTCAAACGGCGCATCCAGGGCAACAGGGAAGAAAAGGGCACACGGCTTGCCGCGGGATTTCCGGCCGATGCAGTCGTCAGGACGATATCCGTTACGTTTCGCCGGGTGGAATTCGAATTCTGGGGACTCCGCTATACGTTCCACAGCGTGGGGATGTTCCTGCTCGCCTTTTTCGTCGGAATCATCGGGGGCGCATACGGGATAGGGGGCGGGGCCATCATCGCCCCGTTCTGCGTGGCCATTTTCGGGCTGCCCATTTATATCGTGGCCGGCGCGGCACTCTCCGCCACATTCATCACCTCGATAGCCGGTGTTTTCTTCTATTCCATGATCCCATCACCCCAGGGTCTTTCCACGGCCCCCGACTGGCTTCTCGGCTCCCTTTTCGGCCTTGGGGGCTTTTTTGGGATCTACATCGGCGCACGGCTTCAAAAGTACGTACCGCAAAAATTCATTAAGCTCATGCTTGGTTTTTTCATCACCTACATTGCAATCCAGTACGTTTGGCAATATTTTGGTTGAAATTCGGCCTTATATTTGTATCTTTCCACTTCCCGGGATCGCAGCCGCCCGGATCAGACAATTTAAGGAGAGTCATTATTGACTCCATTATGCCTCAGTGAGTATACTGACAAAACGGAATTCAAGCCGTTATTTCGCTTGGATATTAAACCGGCATGAAACACCCATAAGGGCTTGTCCGCTCTTATGGGAATTTTTTTGCGAGGAGCAGAGGAATGAAGAAGACAGGTGTGCTCGTGGTGCTTGTCGCTGTATGCGCGCTTTTGGCGGGCTACGGAATTTATGCGTACACATCCGGCAATTCCGCCAAAACAACCATCGTTCAGAAAACGCCAGCCGGCGGCAAGGAAGGAACTTCCGTGAAAAATGACTCGAACGGGCAAAATGCGGCCATGGTAAACGGCGTGGCCATCCCCAAATCCGATTATGACGCCGAAGTCACGCGCTTCGACCGCCAGATGGCGATGTCGGGACGCAACGTGGATGAGAAAGATGCATCGACGATGCGGACGAAGATTCTCGACAACATGATAGGCCGCGAACTCCTCAAGCAGGAAGCGGCCAAGCAGCAGCTCAAGGCCGACGACACCGAAACCAGCGCGCAGATGGAAACCCTGAAGAAAAGATTCGGCTCGGAGGAGGATTTCAAGAATGCGCTTGCACGGATGAGTATCACGGAGCAGGCCCTCAAGGATCAGTTCGTCACGGAAAGCATCCTGCGCAAGCTGGTTGATCGCGACGTCGCGTCCAAGATAACGCTGGCTCCCGATGACGCGAAGAAGTTCTACGACGAGAACCCCGAGATGTTCAAGTCCCCCGAAACGGTTCGGGCCAGCCACATTCTGGTGAAGGTCGAAGAAAATGCTTCCCCCGAGGACAAGGCCAAAGCCCTTGAAAAGATCAAGGGAATCCAGAAAAGAATCCAGAAGGGAGAGGATTTCGCGGTTGTAGCCAAGGAAGTCTCCGATTGTCCCAGCAAGGAGAACGGCGGGGACCTGAACTTTTTTCAGCGAGGGCAGATGGTCGGGCCTTTCGAAAACGCCGCTTTTTCCTTGAAACCGGGTCAGATGAGCGATATTGTCGAAACCGAATTCGGGTATCACCTCATCAAGTTGACGGACAGGAAAGATGCCGGGGTAATGAGTTTTGAAGAGATGAAGCCCCGGATCGAGCAGCACATCAAGAGTGAAAAAGTCGGCCAGCAGCTGACGGTGTATGTCGACCAGCTGAGAGCGGCCGCAAAGATAGACATCCTGGTCAAATAGAAAAGAACGGAACCAGCGTAAGTTTCCTGTCTTTTTTGGAGGTGGCAGACGGAAGGATTGCGGGTTATACCCTTCTTCTGCCACTTTCATTAGAGCAGTTGCGAAGCGGCCCGATGACTGCACCCCATGCAGGGAACGTGAGCGGAGACCCGCACCGGTTCCGGCTCATGCGCGCCTTGGCATTGGGAGCCGTAGGTTGGGAAGAATTCTGGGCAAACGGCGAGTGGTCGATTTATGAAAATCCGTTTCACCGATGCGGACCGCCAACAGATGGAGTCCCTGGGCATCGATGCCGCCCAGGTGCTCGAACAGCTGCAGTTTTTCAGTAAGACGGATATTTCCACGCGCCTGAACCGCGCGTGCACCCTGGGCGACGGGATCAGAAAGATAGGCCAGGCGGACGCCGACAAGTACCTGGCTCTTCACCGGGAAGCGGCCCGCAGCGGCAGGTTCATGAAATTCGTCCCGGCCTCGGGCGCGGCCACCCGGATGTTCCAGTCCCTCCTGCAGATCTACTATCTTCCCCAATTTCTGGAAAAAGACGAACTGTACAAACGCGTACGCCAAGGGGTTGCGATCGCCTGCGATTTCACGCGGTTCATAGAACACCTGGACCGGTTCGCCTTTGTTGACGACTTGCGAAAGGCGCTCGCCCGGGACGGCATCGTCCTGGAGGATGCGGTTCGCTTCGGCCGGTTCAGAACGGTTCTGGAGTACATGCTGACGGAGCGCGGCCTCAATTACGGGGTTCTGCCGAAGGCCCTTTTGAAGTTCCATTCGTATGCCGACGAGTACAGGACCGCTTTCGAGGAGCAGCTTGCCGAATCCGTCTCCTTCCTGGGAGGGGAAAGCGGCCGGTGCAAGCTCCACTTCACCGTGCCCCCGGAACACGAGCCGGGCTTTATCGCTCTCGTGGAAAAGGTCGGCCGGAGCTATGAAGAGCGGTACGATACGACTTTCGATGTATGTTTCTCGTTTCAGAAGCCCTCGACGAATACCATAGCCGCAGACACGAAGAACAACCTTTTCCGGGACAGGTTCGGCCGGCTGCACTTCCGGCCCGCGGGCCATGGCGCCCTTCTCGAAAACCTCAACGACCTCCAGGCCGATCTGATCTACATAAAGAACATAGACAACATCGTGCCGGACAGGCTGAAAGAACCCGTATCCTACTGGAAAAGAATTCTGGGGGGATACCTGGTTTCGATCCAGCAGGAGATGTCCTCGCTGGTGCGCAGGATGAGGGCAGCCGTGTCTAGCCTGGAGTCCGCAGATACGATCCGGGAAGCCGCCGGGTTCGCCAGGCGCGAACTGCTGCTGCACTTTCCGGAGGGCTTCGAGACCTGGTCCGAAGACAGGCAGCGGGACTTCCTCATCGGGCGGTTTGACCGGCCGATACGCGTTTGCGGCGTCGTCCCGAATGCTGGCGAGCCGGGAGGAGCGCCGTTCTGGGTCGAAGAAGAAGGCGGGGACGTTTCCGTCCAGATCGTCGAAAAAGCCCAGGTGGACCTCGGGTCCGCGCAGCAGGAAAAGATCTGGAAGTCTTCCACACATTTCAATCCCGTGGACATTGTGTGCAGCACGCGGGACTTCGACGGAAAGCCTTACGACCTGAAACAATTCGTCGACCGAAATGCGGTCCTCATCAGCAAGAAATCCAAGGACGGAACGGACATCCGCGCGCTGGAGCTGCCTGGACTCTGGAACGGGAGCATGGCCCGCTGGACAACCGTATTCGTCGAAGTGCCCCCCGAGACCTTCAACCCCGTAAAATCCGTCTACGACCTGCTCCGGCCAGAGCACCAGCCGGGAGAGCGCATGCGGAGGACCGGGGATAGAAAACAGCAGCCAAAGAGCAATCCGGGATTATCGGCATCCCCTTCCCCAACCTGATCCCTTTCGGAAGTACCCCTCCAGCCGAGAGGGATGCGCCCCCTTTACAGTTCCGCCGAATCCTTTTTAGCCTTGTTCCCCAGGAGAGATTGAGAAATGCCAGGGAAATATATACGCCGTACCATGATGTCGCTTGTGATCGCCGGCCTGGCGCCGGCCGTGATCGGGGGGAGCTTCCCCCCCCTGAACCCGGATGCGTATGCCGCGGCAGGCCCTGCCGACGCAAAAGCCCCTTCGAAATCCGGAGTTAGAGGAATAGAGGAAAAGGATTTCCTCTCGCTCTTTCTCGACGCTTCCGAACTCCCCGCGGGTTTGAAGATCGCACAGGACAGCCGCCTGGGAAAGCCTGATCCGGGCGACAGGAAGTTTGCCGAACTGGGCGGACGCCGGGACGGCTTCATGATCTGGATGGCCCCGAAAAAGGACAAACCGGTCTGGCGCGTGGTGGACAGCCGGACGGTGTTCCCGAACGCGAATGCGGCAAAGGCTTACCTTACGGCATCGCTTGGCGACTATTCGGAGGGATTTCCCGAGATGAAAAGCAAGTTGAAGTTCGGGGAAGACTTCCATCTTTTCGGTCCGGAAAACAGCACGGCAAAAGCTCTTGGCCTGAAGATGCGCGGATACATTTTCGTCTTCCGGCAGAATAACATCGTGATCAAGCTTTTCGCGGCCTCAGGGGATGCGAGCAAGACAAAGCTGGCGCCCGAATCGGTTGTCCCTATCTGTGACAAAATCCTGCAGCGCTGCGGCGCGAAGGGCAAGTAGCCGATCGGAGAAACATTAAGCCGCGAAGATTGGTGTGTTGCGATAAAACCGCGAAGAGAATCTTTCTTAAGGCAATGTTGCGTTCAGCCGCGATGCTTTGCCTTCGAAGGTGTGCATTGGTTTTCTCCCACGCGAAGGCAGCCGCGAAGAAGAACCCCAGCCGATCCAGTCATGGTTTCTCGTACCTGAAGCCGCTCTCACAGAGTTCAGGATTAGTTCAACCCGAATACATCATGACGCAGGGGGTGCGGGGGCCGCCAATGTTGTTGACTTTAGCGCAATACAGTATTGGACTTTAGCGAATCCTAATTAGTGCGCATCAGATGCGTCATTCCGGCGCAGGAGACTGTGTCACAATTGATGGCGGCTTTGGAGATTTGGAGATTCCCACTCTCGCAGTCAAAACTCGGCAAATAAC
>JAEZXS010000162.1 GCA_023442755.1 Pseudomonadota bacterium
GCCTTTTACCGGCGCATAACCCGGTGAAACGACGGTGAGTGCTTTGCCCGGATCGGTCCAGACGCCCAGTTTAGCGCCCCAGCCGAGCAAGTCTCCTCCCCAGAAAGCCCCGAGTGAGAGGACGAAAATCAAGAGTCCAAGCCACAGTGCCAGCCAGTCCTCGCTGATTCCCGCCTTGCTCTTGGGCAAACAGGTCTCGACGGTATTGCACTGGCCTTCGCTCAGTTTGTTCTCGTCAATCCTTTTGTCAGTCATGGTTGGTATCCATTCCGATGAATTTCTGCTGTTGAAAGGTAACCTTGTGGATAGCGCAATATGGCAATTGAAGGCTCTGTCGAAAGAGAAAGGGGCTGGTATGAAATGGACTTAAAGGTGGTATGGGCTGTACGATGAACAGCTCAAGAATCGTAATTCCGGAAAACTGGAATAAGTAAAATAGTCAGGAACAAGCCAAAACAAGCAATCCAGTCTTCCTCTTCGAACTTGCCTTTTGCCATCCTTCAACGATCTGTAGCAACTAACATTCGCCACTGCTTTATCCGGTCATAGGCACCTCCTTTTGCGCTAGATTATTTCCTGACAATCGCTCGCGAATAATACCACAGGAAGTTTAGCAATTAAAGATCAAGGCGTATCCGCGTACGGAGAATCTTTCTCGACAAAATTCGTCGAGAAAGGGCATGAAAAAGACTGCCACGGACCGGCGATTTCGGGGGGCCCGCTAGAGCCATCTACTGAGAAGGTGCGCGTGCCACTCTTTGAACTTCTCTCCGGCCGGCCGAACGCTCCACTCGGGGAGCGTGATTTCATCGGAGAAAGCAATGTCTGTGGCGAACAGGTCTTCCAATTTGTTTCCGAACTGCGGACACAGTATGAGCGCGCTTATTTCGTAGTTGAAAAGAGCGCTTCTCAGGTCGAGATTGGTCGAACCTATAAGAGACCATATTCCGTCTATCACGGCCGTTTTTGCGTGAAGCATTTCGCCCTTTCGCGTGTAAAGCTTGATCCCCGCCGACAAAAGCTCTTCGTAATAATAGCGTCCGGCGTAGAGGGCCAGTTTGGAATCTGTCGGACCCGGCAGGACGATCCGAACATCCACTCCCCGTTTTGCCGCTCTCATGAGGGATTCCCTGAGTTCCTGCGTGGGAATGAAGTAGGCAGCCGTGATATAAACGGAGTATTTAGCCCGGTTTATAGCCGAGACATAGGCAACGTAGGACAGCCTGTTGCGCTCTCCCGGCGTATTGCCAAGAACGCTGAGGAGGGCCTTTCCGCGCATCTCGAGGTAGGGGAAATATTTGCGATCCGGTGCTTCAGGCCCGTTTTCGACGGCCCACATCTGAAGGAAAAGACTTTGAAATTCCGATACGGCCGGGCCGGTGATGCGCACATGTGTATCGCGCCAGGGAAGGGAGCCCCCGGCGGATGGCATCGAGCCGGAGCCATAGTACTGGCTGATATTGATCCCTCCTGCAAAGGCGACATTTCCGTCGACGATGAGCAGCTTCCGGTGATCGCGATAGTTCAGCCGCCTTTCGAGCCGATGGGGCTTGAACGGGTTGAGGGCGTTGAATTCAACGACCTTTACACCCTGATCCCGCAGTGCGCTGAAGAACGCGGAAGGCGTCCGCAGAGAGCCGAAACTGTCGTAGAGCAGACGGACCTCGACTCCTTCGGCTGCTTTTCTTGCAAGCACGGCCGCAAATTGCCTGCCGATTGCGTCGTCGCTGAAAATAAACGTTTCGAAATTGATGCTGCTCCTGGCTTTACTGATCGCTTCAAGCATTGTCGGGAATGCCTCGCGTCCGTCGATCAGGAGATCGACATGGTTCCCTGCCGTAATGGGCTCGCCGGTGATCTTTTCCATGAGCAACAGATGCTGGGCCAAATCCTCAGCGGGCAGCATTCGCCATTCGAAGCGTCTTAAGAGAGATTTGGTCTGTTCTATGGGCAGTTTCCCTGCAGGTCCGACAATCTCCGGGATTTCGCCGACATGGGGCAGCTTCTCTCTTTCCAGTTCGCCGACGTGCGGCAGTGTGGCGCAGCTTGCGATCAGGGCGAGAAAAAAGCTCGCAACAAGCGGCAGGAATAGAGATGTGGGCAGGTAGGGAGATTTCATGGGAATATTCCTATTCGCCTTTGATCTTTTTGACAAATTTGGGAAGGAGGAGCGACAGCAGGAAAAGGCCCAGCGAGAGAAACACCCTGGGGGAAGCAAGACGTCCCCAGTCTCCGGAAATCCATACGTCCCTGAGTGTGCCGATAAAGAAGGTGAAAATGAAAGTTCCGGTGAGTATCCCAAGAGCCGTTCCCCAGAAATAGTCCCCGAATCGGACCCGGGTCAGCCCCATACCGAAGTTCATGATGGTGAATGGAAAGTAGACGAGCCGGAGATAGAGAACCGTTGCAAATCCGTTTCTCTCGATCGCATCATCGTATTTGCGGAGTCTTTCTCCGATGAGGTTTGCGACGAAATCTCTGCCCAGGGTTCGGCCGATCCAGAAAGCCGCAGCGGCGCCGGCCATGGCGCCGGTCCAGACGTAGAAAAATCCCAGGTAGGGTCCGAATATGGCCGCTCCAATGCCGGTCAGAACCGTTGCGGGAATGAAGAGGCAAACTCCCGCTGCGTAGAAGAGAACAAAGGCCGCAGGCGCCCAGAAACCGGCCCGGTCGAGAAATGCCTGCAGGAATCCCGGCGTGAAATAGTGTCCCAGAGCCGTAAATCGGATCGAGCAAAGAGCGAGCGCCACGAATGCGATCAGCGCCAGAGCCTTGATGCGCGACCTGTTCCCGGTGCTTGTAGAAGAAGTGTTCAACTGTGTCCTCTGGCTGCTTCGGCGCTGTTGATGCCGGGCGACTCTTTTACGTGTGCCGCTAACGCTGGTTCGTGCCTGCGATGTGGTTGAGAATACGTCTGATGCCCCCTATGCATTTGCTCGCTGCCGGAAAGAGGGCTGAACGCCCAAGGTACAGCCAGGATGACAGGAGCCTTTTGACGATCGGGGTCAAGCGGCCTCGATTGTATGCGTCCGCGGCTCTCCTGATCACTTCCGCCTGCGTCGGGTAGGGGTGCACAACTCCGAATATCGCTTTCATACCAAGTCCGGCCGCCATCGCAAGACTTATTTCGTTCACCATCTCACCGGCATGTTTTGCCACGATGGTCGCGCCGAGGATCTTATCGCTTCCCCGTCTGACGAGTATTTTGAGGAAGCCTGTTGTTTCTCCGTCCAGGACTGCCCTGTCGACATTTGCCAGAGGCTCGGTAAAGGTGATTGTCTTTATTTGTTTCCGTTCTGCTTCGTTTTCATACATTCCGACATGCGCAATTTCGGGGTCGGTGTAGGTGACCCAGGGAATTACCAGGGAACTCAGTTTTTTGCGGCCGAGAAAGAGCGCGTTCTGAAGAGCTATCCGCGCGGAGGCGTCCGCCGTATGCGTAAACTTAAAAGGCAGGCAGACGTCCCCGGCTGCATAGATGTTCGGGTTCGTGGTTTGAAGACGATCGTTAACCAGAACACCCCTGCGCAGGTCATAGGCAACCCCCGCCGCTTCGAGCCCGAACCCTTCGACGTTGGGGGCGCGGCCCACGCCGGCAAGAACGGCATCCGCAATTATGCTGCTTTCCCTGCCTGACTGCTCGTAGACGACGATTTTGCCCTCCTCTGCAACAGAGACTCTTTTCAGCCTGCTGCCGAGTAGCACCTGGATGCCTTCCCGGATGAAAACGTCCTGTAAGAGCCGGGATGCGTCTTCATCTTCCCGGTCCAGAAGCCGGTCCGATCTTTGAAACAGGGATACCCTGGAGCCGAGGCGATGAAAAGCTTGGGCAAGTTCGCAGCCAAGCGGGCCGCCGCCGATGATTGCGAGCCTGGGCGGCCTCTCGGTAAGAGAAAAAATGGTTTCATTCGTGAAGAAGCCTGCTTCCATGAGGCCTTCCACCTGCGGAACGGCAGCCCGGGCGCCGGTTGCGATGAGGGCCTTCCCGAACAGTATCCGGGTTTCTCCCACCTGTATGGAATCTGTTCCAGAAAAAAGGGCCTTTCCGAGGAAGACATCGACGCCAAGGTCAGTGAATCTGAGGGCGGAATCGTGAAAACTGATCTGCGATCTCAGTCTTCGCATCCGTGCCATGACAGCGCCGAAATCGGCTTCGGCATCGCAACGATCGATACCGAAGCGGCTGCAGGTGCGGGCTTCAAGGGCTGCTCGCGCGGAGCGAATGATGGCTTTCGAGGGGACGCATCCCATGTTCAGACAGTCGCCCCCGAGCAAGTGCTTCTCGATCAGGGCGACTCTTCCACCCAGGGCGGCAGCCCCTGCCGCTGCCACCAGACCGGCGGTTCCCGCCCCGATCACAGCCAGATTGTAGCGTCCGGCAGGTTTCGGATTTTCCCATCGTTGGGGATGCACGTTGGACACAAGTATGCGGTCGAAGTCGTCGATCTGATCAGCCATTGAGTTCGGGTTCGGCATGCGGAATCCCCTGTCCGTCGGAAAAAGCTCTCTGCAATGAATTCTTTTCTCCACAGCGTATTGGCGCTTTGGCGCAAGCCGATTCTGTGGTATTAATGGGCCTCGAACGTAACAACATTCACAAATGGTGGCGAATAACAGGTGCAAAATTGGCAACCTGCCGCCCCACCGGGTGCTTAACCCACATGCATTCCGATTTTTAATAAAAGTTTGACTGGAAGATATAACTGATGCCGTGAGCGCGCCATATGCCGGGGACCAATTATCCTGGGGTCCATGTTTTTCGGTATGCAAAAACTTTTGGTCACAAGGGAGGGTAATTAACTTCCGGAAAGTGCTGCGCACGAATTGTCTTTTCCGTTTGAGCGGTAAACAGCCGTTCAATTTTGGGACCTGAACCAAGATAAGGATGCTGCTCCAGCAGGTCTTCCAAAGGAGGAACCATGAACCGGCGGTCGGAGATTTTGGCGGAACGCTTGAAGACATTCAACGATGAAGTGGTTCGGTTTGTCGAGAATTGTTCCGAAGAGGACTGGCACAAGACGTGTCCGTGGGAACAGTGGAGCGTGGGAGTAGCGGCGAGGCATATCGGGGCGGGCCATTTCAGCGCGATCGGCCTTGCCAAGGTAATACTTGAAACCGGGAGGCTGCCTGATTTGACGATGGATGAGATTGTCAAAATGGCCAATCAGCACGCGCGCGAGCATGCCGACTGTTCACGGGCGGAAGTCCTTGACATCCTGAAAAAACAGGGTCGGACGACGATCGACTACATCAGCAGCCTGGGCGATGAGGATCTGGACAAGACCGCTTTTTTCCGCGTCATTGAAAAAGACGTGAGTGTTCAGCGCTACATCGAAAATGTGATCCTGGAAGCCGGTGGGCAGCACTTCAACAATATGAAAGAGGCCATAAAGGTCTGAAACCGGGTTGCATCTACCCGACGCAAAGCTACGGATGGCAGGTTTCCCGCAGCGGGCGGGGAACTCCGCCTGCGACTCGGAAGAACTTCACGTTCCCGATAAGCTTTGAAGCGCCCGATGCAGCAAGGATTCGAAGTGAAATCCCGGACGAACTCAGCCGGGGTCCCGGGTCGATAACCAGCGTTCGAGCACGGACAGAATATATCGCTTTTCCTCGGATGAAAGTTCCCGGCCTGATGCTATTCCATGCCATTTCTGCAGGCAGCCCCGGCAGCATGTCGCAGTAGCGTGCTGCGCAACAAAGACCGGATGATTTCGAAAAGGCGTCTGTTTTCCATCATTGGGAGGGTAGGCAGGGGCCAGGCGTTTTTCAATGAATTGTTCTGCGTGCTGCAGGACGGCATCGAAGCCCCTGCTGCGCAGGTATTCCAGTTCTGCGCCCTGTAGCCTGAACCGCCTGCGAAACGAAGACTTTGCCAGGTTCTCGAAAAGTCTATCCAGTCTATCCGTCGCGATGTTTTCCATCCGGACATTATAATCGTTTGCGTGCCGCCTTCAAATCTTTCCGGAGCCGGGAGGGGGCTGAAGAGCTGAGGCAGAAAAGCCTGGGGCTGAAGATGTTGCCATCCGGCCCCAGGCCTGCATATTTCGAGAGCTACTGTTTCCGTGTGCTCAGCTGCCTGATCGCGGTTGCAGGCCGCTCCCGCAAAATACTGGAGCATGCCTCTAAATCCGGATCAGGTTTCCGCCGTAGGACAGGCCGCCTCCGAATGCGACCGTCAGGACAAGGTCTCCCTGCTTGATCCTTCCGGCGGAAATCGCCTCATCCAGCGCTATGAGCACGGAGGCGCTCGCCGTGTTTCCGTAATAGTGAAGGTTTACGAAAAACTTGTCGGCCGAGACTCCTATATTGGATGAAATCTGCTTGATGATGTTGATGTTTGCCTGATGGCAGATAAAGCAATCGACGTCATGAAGAGATATTCCGGCTTCTTCAGCCACTTTGAGGACCGTTTCCGTACCACGGTGCAGGGCGAAATTGAGGATCGCCCTTCCGTTCATCTTGAGGTACGCTGATCGGGGATCGGTTATCTTGCAGTGTGGTATCATCGTACCGCAGCCATGAACCCCGACTTCTTCACAGAGATAGCCGTCTGTTCCCAGCCGGGAGTGCAGGACCCCTCTGCCGTTTTGCGCCTCATTACCGTTTGGCCCGGCCTGGAAGAGAATCGCTCCCGAGCCGTCGCCGAAGTAAGGAAGGGTGCTGAAATCGGCCGGGTTCAGTATCCTGGAATACATTTCTGCAGCCACGAGCAGGATGTTGTCGTACTTTCCGGATTTGATCAGCGAGTCCGCCATGCTGATGCCGTAAGTGCTGCCCGAGCATACCGAATTCATGTCGAAGGCAAAAGCGTCATTGGCGCCCAGCCCTGCCTGGATACGGCTTGCGGTGGGCGGCTGTATGCGGTCCGGCGATGATGTCGATACAATTATTCCCTGCAGCTTTTCAGGAGGGAAATCGACCTTTGCGAGACACTTGCGGGCTGCCTGAAGCCCCAGGTCCGAAGTGCACTGATCTTCCGAAGCGATCCGCCTGGCAAGGACTCCCGTTTTCTGTGCTATGCGCACGATGGAGTCCTGGGGGAACTGGTGCAGTTCTTCGTTGGGAATGACCTTTTCCGGCAAATAGCTACCTGTGGAATGAATGATTGCATTTCTCAATTGAGTTACTCTCCTCTGTTATTTATATCCAGTGAAGACATAGTGGGCCCTCTTTCCAATCAGAGGCCCCGTTCCGTTCCCGGCAGATGTCGAAATTGGTATCCGGGGATTTGGCGCCTGATGCGGTATCCGTTCGAATGAGGTGAGCTGGGCACTGGAGGGGTGCCGCTCTGTCGGAGACTGTGACTCCGACATTTTCCGGAAGATATCTCGGACTTCGGCAGTGGGCTGGAGTCCAACAGGTTTCTTTATATTGGGTGATTTTATGATCGGATTTCGTACGATCAATGGGGGCAAGAATGTATTTTGAGATAGGGGAATCGAGCAGGCAGCGCCAGTCCCGGTCGTGAGGAAGAGGGAGCCGCCTGACGTGGGCGGGCCCCCTCTGACAATCAGTGCGTTATGATGTGCTGGCGCTCTGCCTCCTCTCTCGCGGCGCGCTTTGCCTGGTCGAGAACATGCTCTGCCTTCGCCTTGGTAT